>NZ_JAYGHM010000017.1:2242-22587 GCF_034931125.1 Rivularia sp. UHCC 0363
CATAATTAAAGGCTCTGCCTTCAGTTTAGATTGAATTTAGGTTGAAGGCAGAGCCTTCTTTAATTACATTACAAGGTGGAACCTTGTAACGAGAGATTAAGTTATTACTTATGAGGGATAATAATTATTCCTGGGGGTGCAAGAAATTTTAGATATCTTGTTGTTAAATAAAAATATTGATATTGGAAGTATTAAATATGAATCGGCAATTGATAGCAATTATTGTATTCGGGATGTTGTTATTATTCATCATATCTCCTTTCAGCGGTCTTGCTAGTTTGATGCTGATTTTGGTAGGTGCAGCAATTTACAACTTAGTTATTAATTTATTTCAAGCATTTATCGGTCAAAGCAAAACTGATACTAAGGAATCATCATATTAAATAATACCAATACGATTTCTTGTTTTGCGATTTTGATAGACTTTAACTAATCTATTAATACCTTTAAAGCGATATTTCCCCATTGGTTGAAACATATGGGGTTTGCTAAGCATATTGTAGGTTTCTTCGCTAACAACACATTCACCGGGATTGCAAACTCCTTCCATACGTGCTGCTAAGTTAATTGTTGCACCCAAAGCTGTATATTCTACTCTTTGGGAACTACCGACATCACCTACTACAGCTTTACCACTATTGATAGCAATTCTTAACTCTAAGGGTTCTTGCCAAAAATGATTGAAATTTAGGTTTTCTAAACGGGTTAACATTCCCATTGCGGCCGCTACAGCTCTATCTGCATGGTCTGCTTGCGGTTCGGGTGCGCCGAAAAATGCCATAATGCAATCACCGATATATTTATCCAAAGTACCACCGCAACCGAATACTTCTTGTAACATTTCCTCAAATAGCTTGTTGAGTAATTCCGCAATTTCCGTAGGAGTGAACCTTTCCGACATTGCCGTAAACCCTACAACATCGGCAAATAAAATGCTAATTTCGCTTTCTTTGGGTGGTAAACGTCCATCGGGTAAAGTTCCTAAAGCAATTAACTGCTGTACAACTGCTGGTGAGTGATAGCGTTCTAATCTTTGTCTGATTATCTCTTCATTTTTTAGCTTTTCAAGTAATAACCAACGTTGGACGCTAGAAGAAACTAAATTTCCTAAAGTTGAGAAAAAACTGAGGTCTTCGGAGCCTTCTTTTACCCAGTGATAAGAAGAAAAACTTGCATCCGCGTAAAGTACACCGACAACCTTACTTTCATCCCATAAAGGTACTGCGATCGCGCTGCGAATTCCTTTGAGAAAAACGCTGTGTTCTTCCGCAAATCGGTCGTCTTGATGGGTATCTGCTGATTGAATGGCAACTTTTTCTTCAAATACTTGCTGACATATACTGCGACTGATCCAGCTATCGTCAGCCATTAATTGCTGTTTATTATTAACATTTCTACTAGCAGCATTCATTAATACCAATTTGTCGCCATTTTGAACATCTATTAATAGTGCTAAACGGTCAATACTATTAAGATAGCGAAATACAACTTGCTGTACTTGAGAAAAAATTTCTTCAATAGAAGTAGCTCCCGATAGATTTTTCGCTATATCTACCAAATCCTTTAAACGAGCAATGGTTTTATCTTTATTAAGGATGTTACCGTCTTTACTATCAGCGTCTATCCACTGTTCTTGTAATTGCTCAACATTACGAAGTATTGTTTTACCTTCAGAAAATCCCTCATATTTAGTTACCACTGGTTGAGGAGGAAGGCTCAAAAGCACCACTAGAGAAATATCTCCTACCCAAATTACATCACCATGAGAAATCACTGTAGGGGAAGTTACGGGCTGTTCGTTTAAAATTGTGCCATTTTTGCTACCCAAATCTTCCACCATCCACATACCATTTTTCTTTTTGGTGAAACGGGTATGACTACGAGAAACACCTCCAAAAGGTAGACATAGGTTGCATTCTTGCAACCTACCGACGATAAAAATATCTTGATCTACCGTTACCGTTTTTTGGATATTTCCCCGTTGGAGACGCAGTTTCAACTCGGTCATGGCTGGGCTTAGTTAATTCTCGAAGCAATGATTAAACGGGTGCAGAAAGCCGGATGCTACGGTCAAATAGGTATATTGAGGTTCTAGAATTTTAAAACCAACACATTCCATTTATGACACTGCATACGGCACTCCGACAACTATAACTCTTGTACAAGCAACCATTGGCTGTAAAAGCTCAGATGCGATCGAATTCGCCGATCTAGTTGCTTTATTATGACCGAATTTGGCTTTATGGTCGGCATTTCTCATGCTGCTTGCTTGACTCAATACACAAGATAAATTAATTGGAAGACTTTATTAATTCTTTACACAACAGCGATCATAATTCCTATATATGAAGAAACAACATAAAAAGAAGCGCTACAATCAAGTTTAATTAATCGGATTAGTTCAAATGAACAAAAATGAATCTGTAATGACGGCAGTTCAAGTATTTTTTGTAACGATTTAATTTTGAAAACTCTTTATTTATCTTAAGTAAATGAAACGGCACCATACTTCTCTACCTGCATTAAATCAACCAAGAATTTCTCGATTTTTGATTCTAGCGATTTTCAGCATATTCGCAGTATTAATAGCAACTCTCTATCCATTTAACTTTTCATTACCAGATAGTAAATTTTCATGGGGAGAATTGGTTAATAGCTTCGATAACAATAGTTTTTTTAAAGATCAAGTAAATAATGTTCTGCTATTTTTACCTTTAGGGTTTGGCTTGACGGGTTTCTTAGAAAAAAGATTTAAATTGGTTTCGCAGATTTTTACGGTAATTCTAATCTGCGCGGCTTTATCATTAACGGTCGAATTATTACAAATTTTGTTACCTTCAAGAGCGCCGACACCTGCCGATATTTTTAATAATACATCGGGGGGATTTTTAGGATTAATTGGCTTTTATATTTTAAATTCTAGAAATTTCAAAGCTATATTGCAAAGAATTGAAACTAATGAAGCTAGTAACTCAACTAGTAAAATAATCTTGTTTTTTGCAGGTTATATTACTCTAGCATTTTTAGTGACAATTCCTTGGCAAGCTACAACCACATTAAGCGGTTGGAATTCTGATTTTCCATTAGTTATTGGAAACGAAGCAACTGGTGATAGAGGTTGGGAAGGATATATTTCCGAGCTTAATATTACTGATAAAGCCTTTGATCAAAACCAAGTAAAACAAGTGTTTTCCCAAAGTAATGAATCTCCAAATTTAGGAACAGTAGTTGCTTCTTATAAATTTACCGGAAAAGCTCCATATCGAGATCAAACGGGGAAACAGCCGGATTTACAATGGTACGGGGAATCAACAACTCAAAATGAAAAAGGAGTCTTATTAAGTCCTAATCGTTGGTTGCAAACAGCATTTCCCGTTTCACATTTAAGTAAAAGTATCAGTAATTCTTCTCAATTTGCTATCAGCACCACAATTACTAGTACTAAAAAAGAGCAAACCGGACCTGCGCGAATCATCTCACTTTCTCAAGATTCTTTTCGACGTAATTTTACCTTGGGACAACAGGAAAGCGGTTTAGTATTTCGGGTAAGGACTCCGCTTACAGGTGCAAATGCTTCTGATGTAAAACTAAAAGTTCCGAATGTCTTTAACGATTTAAAACCGCATCGAATAGTTATTACCTATTCAAATTCATTGCTCACAATTTATGTAGATCGAGTTGCGAATATTCATACATTAAACTTACTCGATCTAATACCCAAAGAAAAAAGATTTTTTTATTACGGACTAACATTTATTCCTTTAGGACTTTGCTTAGCGCTGTTAACTACATTAGCCAAAAGGAAATTGAACTTTTACCGTTGGTTACTTCCCACAGGAATATTATTACCTTCCTTAATATTAGAAGTAACTTTGGTACAGGAAAGCGGAAAAAGCATTAGTCCAAAAAACCTGTTTCTCGGCATCTTATTTACAGCCGGGACAATGTTAATCTTGAAAGCTAGAGCAGGGAATAATCATCAACGATAATTGATTCTGGAATTTCTAAAGGAAATTTTCCTAAAAGACCTTTACGATAATCGGTTAAAATATGTCTGGCACTACGTTCTACATCACCTTGATATTTATGTTCTGCTAAAGCTAACAGGTATTCTTCCCCGGTATATGGTGTTGATTCGAGATTGTAACGGGACAAAAAAGGATTTTCTGGTAATATTTTGGGAGCCGTTTCTTGCAACTCACCAACTATATCGATGAATACTGCTGCTACTTTTTGATTGTCATAGGATGCTTCCCCAATATCATCGCAAATCGCTAATTTTAAAGCTGCTTCTTGATTTTCCAACTTCAGAGGTATGATACCGGGAGAATCTAATAGTTCTAATTCCTTGGAAATTCTCACCCACCGGAGGGAACGAGTTACACCGGGACGAGCAGCGCTTTGTACTACACGTTTTCCCAATAAACGATTTATCAAAGCTGATTTTCCCACATTAGGAAAACCGATGACTACAGCACGTATCGGACGAGGTAACATTCCGCGTTCTTTGCGTCGTTCATTAACCGCACTTCCCGCAAATTGCGCTGCTTTGGAAACTGCAATTATTCCTTTTCCTTCTTGAGCATTAGTACAAAAGGGAATTTCATTATGAGTTCTAAAGTATTCCGTCCATAATTCTTTAGCTTGTGGTGAGATCATATCTAAGCGATTGAGTATCAACAACCTGGCTTTGTTTCCGATCCATTCAGAAACTTGGGGATGATGAGTTGATATGGGAATTCGAGCATCTCTTACTTCTAAGACTACATCAACTGACTTGAGTTGTTCTTTAAGTTGTCTCTCCGCTTTGGCAATATGACCGGGATACCATTGAATGAGATTTAATTTATAGTTTTGAGTTATAGCCATTATTTTTGTTAGTTAACTAAATATAGTAATTAAACTAAAGTATATAGCCTTATAATTATCTGCACCTAATTAAGATAGAAATTCAACCTTTGACCTTTAACCTCTAACCTTTGACCTCTAACCTTTAACCTCTAACCTTTGACCTCTAACCTTTAACCTTTGACCTCTAACCTTTTTTATGGGACTGATGTAAAATAATTCGATTTCCATCAATATCATAAGCGTAAATTTCTTTACCGTGAGAAGCATTGATAACATGACCAAAAGGTGGATGACCTAATGTTTCGAGGTGATACATGACACTTTCTAAATTATTTACTTCCAAACATAAACTCATATAGCTTCTGAAAGAATCATTAAATTCAGCAGCGTGCGATGATTTGGGATGAAAAATACTTAATTTTAAAGCAGAAATCTGAAACTCAGCGTATACATTGGGAATATAGTTAGTAGGGTTTTGACCCAGAAATTTTATATAAAAATCGACTAATTTTTCAAAATTAACAGTTGCGATCGCGATAAATGCATCGGTATATTCAAAAGACATATCAGTTATATAGGTCAAAGGTGAGTTAATATCTTGCTAATTCCAACTACATTATATTTTTATATTTTACAATTCTTAAGGTTATAAATAAAGCTTTGAAGTCTGTAAATTAATGAATGATATAAATGGTGATTCTAAAATTATCAATTATCAATTATCAGTATCAGGTCGGTGGTAGCTTAGAAAATGATGATGCTTGTTATGTAATACGTCAAGCTGATCAAGAACTTTACCAAGCTCTAAAAGCTGGATCGCAAGACAAATTAACCAATTACGTTTTTAAGCTGATGTACAGCGGGATTTAGATAATGCGGTCAACAAGCGCGTGTCCGTAGGACATAAACCTGAAACTGTAGTGCAAACCGAAACGCAATTTTGTATTAATATCGGAATGCAGAAGTTAATTGTCAATATAGACATTTATGTGACGAAAATAGGGATTGAGGTAACAAGAGAGATAAAAAAATAGTTATTGTCAAACTTCCGATACAGGTTCGTTAGCCTTAGCATAGCTACCATCAAAGATGGAACTCAATAAATAAAATATCATGACCAGTATCACATCTGTACCCGATTTTATCGAATCCTTATTAGGTAACGAAGCCAAAGATCTGCTTACCTACAAAGCAAAAGTTTCTCAAGATATGCTCCACCTACCGGGAAGCGATTTTGTCGATAGAATTTGGAGTTTGAGCGATAGAAATCCCCAAGTATTGCGTAATCTGCAAGCACTATACTCTACAGGAAGACTTGCGAATACAGGTTATCTGTCAATTTTACCTGTAGACCAAGGTATCGAACACTCAGCAGGGGCTTCCTTTGCACCAAACCCAATGTACTTCGACCCCGAAAACATTGTCAAACTTGCCATCGAAGCGGGTTGTAATGCTGTCGCTTCCACGTTGGGAGTTTTAGCAATAGTTTCCCGTAAATATGCTCACAAAATTCCTTTCATTGTCAAAATAAATCACAACGAATTACTCAGCGTTCCGAATCAGTACGACCAAATTATGTTTGGTGATGTAGAGCAAGCTTGGAATTTAGGTGCTGCTGCTGTCGGTGCCACAATATACTTTGGTTCTGATAATTCTACTAGACAAATCCAAGAAGTTAGTAAAGCTTTCAAACGCGCTCACGAGTTAGGAATGGTAACTATATTGTGGTGCTATCTGCGTAACAATGCTTTCAAACAAGATAAAGACTATCATCTCTCCGCTGATTTAACATCTCAAGCCAATCATTTGGGTGTAACAATCGAAGCCGATATTATTAAGCAAAAATTGCCCGAAAACAACAATGGATACGGTGCAGTTGCTAAGGCGATCGGTACAAGTTACGGAAAAACTCACGATAAAGTTTATACCGAATTAACCACAGATCACCCTATCGATTTAACTCGCTACCAAGTACTTAATTGCTACTGCGGACGTGCTGGATTAATCAATTCTGGTGGTGCAGCCGGTAAAAATGACTTTGCAGAAGCGGTACGTACTGCCATTATTAACAAACGTGCTGGAGGAACCGGGTTAATTTCCGGACGCAAAGCATTTCAGCGTCCTTTTGCAGAAGGTGTTAAATTATTCCACGCTATTCAGGATGTCTACTTAAGTAAAGATGTGACCGTGGCTTAATTTTTTTATATCAAGTCCCCCTTTTATTTGAGGGGGATTTCCAATTTTAGATATTAATAATGAATGAGTTTGTGCAAGAATAAAAGCTTGTAATCATCATTGAAATCTTCTATAAACTAGCGTAAGCAGATATTTTCTAACTAGTACAACAAGGCAAAACGCGCAGCAGTACTAAGAGTTTTAATCCTGAAATATGATTATTTATTGAGTTATTGGAATTTCAATGATAAATTCTGTTCCTTTTCCTAATTCTGAGCTACAAGATAATTTACCGTTGTGCTTTGAAACTATAATCTTATAAGCAATAGATAATCCTAACCCAGTACCATAACCAACAGGTTTAGTTGTAAAAAATGGGTCAAATAATTTTGAATGCACTTTTTGTGTGATTCCACAACCATTATCAGCAATCCGAATTATTGCTTGGTTGTTACCAGATAATTCTGTACTGATGCGAATTTGAGGAACAAAAGATTGATTTTGATTATCTATTTGCGTTTCCAAAGCATCAACAGCATTAGAAAAAATATTGATCAAAGCTTGATTCAATTGACTGGGATAGCATTCAATTAAAGGAAGTTGATTATATTCTTTGATAATAGCGATTTCTGGAACATCTGTTTTTATGTTAAAACGATTTTGAAGAATCATCAAAGTGCTGTCGATACCTTGGTGAATATCCACTTGTTTAAAATCCGCTTCATCCAGACGAGAGAAGTTACGTAACGAAAGCACAATATCGCGAATGCGTTGGGTTCCTACTTCCATAGAATCATGAAGTTTAAAAATATCTTCTTTGATAAAATTAAGATCAACACCCTTGATTTCGTCTTGAATTTCCATTGGAGGATCGGGAAAATGCTTTTGATAAAGTTCTAACAGATTTAATAAATTTTGAGCATATTGCTTCGCAAATGTAATATTTCCATCAATAAAAGTTACGGGATTATTAATTTCGTGAGCCACACCTCCAACTAATTGACCCAAACCGGACATTTTTTCTGTATGAATCAACTGTATTTGAGTATCCTGAAGTTGTTTGAAAGTTTCTTGAATCTGAATATTTTTATCGTTTAATTCTTGCGTTCTTGCTTGAACTCTAATTTCAAGTTCTTGATTGGTTTTTTGTAGTTCATTTTGAGCTAACTGACGCTGTTTGAAATATTCATTTAATAACCGTAACACTATCAGCCACGCGGGAATTAACAGGACTAAACTGAAAGCAGAAAATAAACTACTAAACAATAATTGATTGCGATATTTAATTATTTTACTTTGAAGTTGTTCGGAGATGGCGCGATTTATTTCTGTTACACCATTATTATATTTTTGTTTCTCCGATTGATATCGCTCGCTTAATAGCAGTGCTTGTGCTGCTTGGCTTTTACCGTTTTGCACCAAATCGAAAGATTGGTATTCCATTTGCACTAATTTTTGATTTGCGATATCGGTCTTTTTTGCATTTTCACTCGAATATACTTTTGGTGCTAGTTTAATTGATTTTTTGATAATGGCATCTAGCTTTGGTTCAAATTGTCGATATCTTTTTTCCCACATTCTGTTACCTGTTGCAGCATTCATACGTGCTGACATAGTTAGAACTTCATCAAGATAGATAATTTCATTACTTAGGTTTTGTAGCTTTAATTCGTATACAACTATATTTTGAAATTGATTATACGCTCGGCAAGTTATTAAGATTTGGGGTATAAATAATAACGTAGTTAGGACTGCTGTTGCTTTAATAGTCCGTGATGGACGCTGAGTAAGAAAACGGTAGAAATTCCCCGAATACTCGGTAATATATGTTTTATGTCGATCTAAACTCGTAAAAAATTTGCCTAACACTTTTTTGGTGAGTTTTACTAGCAGTTCTATTTACAGTTTTCCCAAAATTACTACTTAGCTAACGAGGAATTAAGGTGTAGATTAAATTACCCAATGCTTGTTAATCCAAAATGTGAAATCCGAATCAAGGAATAATAAGATATTGTTAAAGAATAAAGAAGTGTGAAGTAAAGATGAAGCTGGCAGCAAGAATTAGTCAGGTATCGCCTTCTCTAACTTTGGCGATCGCCGCGAAAGCAAAAGCCATGAAGGCAGAAGGTATTGATGTTTGTAGTTTTAGCGCTGGGGAACCAGATTTTGATTCCCCAGCCCATGTTAAGGCTGCTGCAAAGAAAGCGTTGGATGATGGTAAAACAAAGTATGGACCCGCAGCAGGGGAACCTGAATTAAGAAAGGCGATCGCTCAGAAGTTGCGATCGGAAAATCATCTGGATTATCAAGCAGAAAATATCATCGTGACTAACGGTGGAAAACATTCTCTGTTTAATTTGATGCAGGCTTTGATTGAACCGGGTGATGAGGTAATTATCCCTGCACCTTATTGGGTAAGCTATCCGGAAATGGTTAAGTTGGTCGGCGGCAACCCAGTAATTGTGATGACGGATGAGAAAACTGGGTATAAAATTCAGCCAGATATTTTAAGAAGCGCCATTACTTCAAAGACTAAATTATTCGTGTTGAATTCACCATCTAACCCTACAGGAATGGTGTATACTCCCGAAGAAATTAAAGCTTTAGCAGATGTAATCGTTGAAAAAGATATTTTAGTTGTTTCCGACGAGATTTACGAAAAAATTCTCTACGACGGTGCAAAACATCTGAGTATCGGTTCCCTTAACGACGAAATTTTTGCTCGCACCATTGTTAGTAACGGTTTTGCCAAAGGTTACTCGATGACAGGATGGCGTTTGGGTTATTTAGCAGCACCTGTAGAGTTAATTAAAGCCGCTACAACCGTTCAAGGTCATAGTACATCAAACGTGTGTACCTTTGCTCAATATGGTGCGATCGCAGCTTTGCAAGGTTCTCAAGATTGCGTGGAGGAAATGCGTCAAGCTTTCGCAAAACGTCGCAAAGTGATGTTAGAAAGAATCAACGCGATTCCCGGATTAAAATGCGCTCAACCCGATGGTGCATTTTATTTATTTCCAGACATCAGCGAAACTGGATTGAAATCTTTGGAATTCTGTAAAACTTTGTTAGAAGAGCATCAAGTAGCAGTAATTCCCGGTGTAGCCTTCGGTGCAGATAATAACATTCGTTTATCTTACGCCACCGATATGGCAACAATTGAAAAAGGGATGGATCGATTGGAGAAATTTGTTAAATCGGTTAACGGTTAGCAGCGAGCAGTTATCAGTTATTAACTTTAGCTGGTAACTGTTTTTTTAACGCAAAGGAATGGAAGGTAGGCGCAAAGTAACGCAGAGTTTTTAGTACAATTGCTTTTAATCACGGAAAATCAGTAATAATAGCAAGTAAAATAAAATTAAGGCAAGAAACAGCGATAAAAATGGTTGAAAGCTCAGATATGCGGGTTCGTGGTGAAATCGCTAGAAACAAAAATACGCCTGCTAAAGTACTTCAAATATTAGCTTACGATAAATTAAAATGGATTCGTTTAGAAGTAGCACAAAATCCTAATACACCAGCCACCGCATTAGAATATTTAGCTGCTGATGAAGATAATGAAATTTGTCGAGAAGTTGCTTTTAATCACAACACTCCGGTTAAAGTATTAGAAATTTTAGCCACACATGAAAATGTTAAAGTTCGTCAAGCTGTCGCATTTAATTTCGTCAATCCCAATGCTAATACTCCTGTAGCTCTACTAGAGCAATTAGCTAAAAATGAAAATTTTGAAGTTTACTGGCACGTATTATACAATCCCAAAACACCAGTATATTTGCTGTTTGAAGCGTTAGCAAAACATAAGCAAGATGATGGTGTTCGTCATGCTTTAGCAAGTAATCCCAGTACACCTACTAGCATACTTGATGAGTTAGCTAATTACGAAAATGAATGCGGGGCGATTCTTGAAGAAATAGCTGATAATCCTAATACATCTGTAGCTACTCTTGAGGAACTGGCTACCAATGAAAAAATCTGTTTTAATGTACGACAATATGCAATTTTCCATGATAAATTAGTTTCTATCCCCTTACTCGAACAACTCGCAACCCATGAAAATTGGGAGATTCGCAGAAGTGTGGCAGCCAACCCTAATATACCTGAAACTTTATTCCAACAATTAGCTAATGATGAAGTTGAAGAGGTTCGCGATCATGCATTAGCTAGAAGAATTGCGAATCTCCAAGATATACTTAAAGCCCCTAATACCTTAGAATAAAAAATACAAATTTTCAAATCCTTTGCTGATAGAGAAAAACCATTTTTAAACCATTTGACAGTATTACTCAGCGATTATACAGACGAATCTTTATTAACGGAAAACTTTTCTCGATCCTAGTTAGAAAGATACAGTTAAAATTATAAAACCATTAAATAAGTATCTTTCCCCTGTTGCGGTAAAACCCTTAATTTTTGATTGTTTAAATCGGGTTCCAAACCCAAATCTTCTAAAGGTATTAATCCTAATAATGGATCGGAATCATCTGGTAATTCGATGCAGTTAAATACTCCTTCTCTCCCTTCCACAGAAAGGTTTAGCATTTTAAAAATACGAACTTTTTGCACTCCTATGGCTATTTTTACGTCTGCTTCCCCTTGCATGGGTAATCCTAACTCAAGAATAATGTTTTTAGGTAAGCAAAGTCTCGTTGCTCCGGTGTCAACTAAGACATCATTTAATATTATCGAGCGAATTTGTTCTGTAGGAATAAACCCTCTTTCGGCCAAGGTTAAGTCGATTTGATTAGTAACTTTAATTGTGGTTGTGACTTTACCCATATTTTTATTGTCTGTAGATATCATAATTATTTTTGTAACTCCTAACACGGATTAAATGGATGACGCTGATGAAGCTGATTAATAACTCCGGCAGTACTAGCTATTAACTTCCAAACCCATCTCCTTTAACCCTTTACGCAACTGTTGCGCTTCAGAAGAGTTATTCTGCTTCTCATGTAAATTAATTGCTTCTCTAAATGCCGTTAAACTATCTTCTACATAACCAGATTTTAATAATACAACGCCTAAATTCTGATAACATTGAGCATAATTTGGATTTAAATCGATAGCTTTAACGTAAGCTGCGATCGCATCTCTAAATAAACCCATTGCTTTCAATGTCATTCCTAAATTGTAATATCCGGTAACAAAAGCCGGGTCTATTTTTAAAGTTGTTTCGTAAGCTGTTTTAGCACCGTTTAAATCTCCAATCGCTTTGAGTATATTGCCGAGATTGTTATATGCTCCTAATTTAAGTAGCGGATAAATCGGCAGTTTAATTGCAGCTTTATAATGAGAAATAGCCTGATGAGAATTTTTTAACCGAGTGTAAGCGATACCCAAATGATAGTAAAGTTCGTACAAAATCTCATAATTGTCCTCAGCAAGGGTAACTCCCTTCGATAGCAACTGGATACTTTGAGAAATGTTCCCCAAATCTATGTATAATGCTCCCAATTTACTGCAAACATAAGCATCATGGGGATTATTTGCGAAAAACTCTTCCATTGCTGCTTGAGCTTTAACTAATTTATTTTTTTTCAGAATTTCGCTTTGTTGATAACCCGAATGTAGAATTGCTATCCCTTGTATATAACCTATCTGCCAATGCGGTTCTTTACGTAAAATTTCGGAAACACTATCATCAACTAAAGCGTGATAGGGGCGCGAAAAATGAATATCGGCATGGTTGCGAAACAGCCGCGATACCATAGAATAAGGAGATTGTACCGCACCAATTTCGTCACGTACTAAGTTAATCAGCAGATATTCTTCTCTTTGTATTGCTTCTCGCAATTGCGGTATAATTTCTGGGGCTAAAGTTTCATCGGCATCTAATACCAAAACCCAATCACCCGTAACATACTTTAAAGCTTCATTACGAGCAGCGCTAAAGTCATTACACCATTCAAAATGATGTACCTTGGCACCATATCCTTGAGCAATACTTACGGTCTTATCGGTGGAACCAGTGTCTAATATTACTATTTCGTTGACAAACTTTTTGGCGCTACTCAAACACTTTGATAGCGTTGATTCTTCGTTTTTGACAATTGTACACAGGCTAATTTTCATAGATAATAGATGTTTTTTATACTTTTACTACTAATTGTTTATTTTTGGTAGTTAAGGATTAATATATATTACTTATTTTAAATTAGCTTGAGCAAAGTACTGCAAAGAATTTTGAGCGCTGTATAATACTAAAAATCAAAGCTATTCTTCGCCTTAGCTAATGACAACCTCAGTATCCCAAATTATCAACTTGAAATAATTCCTCAAATTGCCATGTATTGAGAATTCACCAGCTTGGGAGTATGCAGAACGGATTGCAATTCAAAAGCCAGTGCCTAAAATCCGACATTCGATTTTACCTCTTCTCATGGGTCGTACACAATTAAACACAAAATATTTTGCTGACATACAATTTAAAATAAAAGCAGTAAATTACAGTTCTCCCATGATTGTTACACCAAAGCGATTTACAATCGACGAATATCATCGGCTGATTGAACTCGGTTTTTTAACGGAGGGAGATAAAATTGAGTTGATTCGAGGAGAACTGATTCAAATGGCTGCAAAAGGAACATTTCACACTGTATGTAGTTCTATTCTTTGCCGTCAATTGGATAGACTTTTAGGAGATAAAGCAGTTATTCGCGGACAAGATCCAGTTACACTTTTAGATAATAGCGAACCCGAACCAGATGTAGTTATTGCAAGGGGAAAAGATGAAGATTATCTTGCTCATCATCCCTATGCTGAAGATATTTTACTAGTTATCGAAATTTCTGATAGTACTTTAAATTATGACCAAACAACAAAGTTAGCTGTGTACGCAGAAGCTAAAATTACAAATTATTGGATTGTCAATTTACAAGTTCGTCAACTTGAATGTTACAGTCATCCTTATCAAAATGCTCAAGGTAAATTTGATTATCTAAGCAAGCAGATTTTTCTCTCGAATCATTTAGTAACTATTCCTGGATTTGAAGATGCTTTGTTGGAATTGAGTAGAGTAATCGGCGGTTGAAACCGCAGCTACACAAGCAAAGTCCACCTACGTGGACTTCAACATTCTAACCCGCGCAGGCGGGTTTTGCCTGTGTAGCCGCGACTTCCAGTCGCCGGGTAAATTGTTTACATCAAAAATTGATAACTCTTCACTGCTCGCTGCTCACCGATCAAGCCTCTCTACCCGAAGCCCAAGTATCGCGCCATTTTACGGTACCTTCATTCGCAATTACCCAACGACGAGATAACAAGTTTTCTCGTAAAGGTGAAGTCCCTTCGCGTAAGATGACATATTTATAAGTGATCAGTTTTCCGGCACTTTCATTAAAGGGAATTTCCGCAAACCAAGTATTAGAATTAATATACTCTAAAGGATATGCTTTGCTAATATCCCAATGACCTAATTCTGGACAATCACCAATTACGACAATTTTTTCACCAAGTTGGGTTTGTACCCCATTTAATTGCGCTCTAACTATTGTTTGTGCTTTTATTCTTTCCCCTACATGACTAATAACGATCGCCTCTTTTGAACCAAGTTCAAAGTTATAAATTTTTCCATCTTTAACTTCAAATTTACGCCCGGTTAATACGCAGGTATGTTCTCTATCGGGTAACTCAGTATCGACTTCTCCCACGGTAACAGCATCGCCTCTATTCAAGGCTACAAAGCAGCGCGACTCATTATAGCGGCGCACATAACAGAAAGTATCTGGTGTAATATATTTCTCCCACTGACTACCCATCGATATCGCTGGATTCAAACGACGCAATCCCGAAAGTTTCCGCACATCCCAATAAAGCGGAGTTTCGGTATCCCATTGATCCATCATCGGACGGTTGTATGGGTCATTGTTACCGTAAACGTTATGATCGCCGTTAGTATCGTTATGCAGATATTGTTCGGTACCGTAGAATAAACAGGGAATTCCCCGACTGGTCATTAAAAAGTCAATTGCTAAGCGCAAATTATCGACATCTGGGTTAAGAGTCAAGAAGCGGTGCATATCATGATTATCGATAAAAGTTATTAACTCTGTTGCACTGTTGTAGCGATAATCCTCTTTTAAAATATCATTAACCAAATAAAACCCTGCTTCATCATTGCTTCCCAAAGCTTGACGCAGTGCGATGCACAAGCCAAAATCAAGTATCGTCATCCCAGAATTATTGACGAATTCTACACAAAGGTCGTCATCTGGACGGCTGTAAATCCATTCCCCAAAGATAAATACATCTGGTTTATGATTGTACATTTCGCTGTTAAACTCTTGCCAAAACCAAATCGGCATATGTTTAACTGTATCTATCCTTAAAGCATCAACTCCTCGATCTAACCACTGCTTAATAGCTGACTTGATATAATTTCTATACTCAATATTATTCTCATTAAAAGTTGCTAAACCTGACAATTCACAGTTTTGAACTTGCCATTCATCTTCCCAATTACTTACTTCACCGTAATGATGATACCAATTGTTTTTATCGTCATTGAAATCGGCAATTTTCACGCCATCATCGTACAATTGACCTTTATGACCACCAGTATCGGGACTGCTATGATTGCACACAATATCTAATATCAGCTTCATATTACGCTTGTGCAATTCTTCAATCAAACGATCGAAGATAGTGTTTCTCGTATCTTGAGTTTTATTTAGAGAAGGGTCATCATCAGGAGCAATAAAACGAGGATTCAAGCGTTTAAAATCCTTAGTCCAATAACCATGAATCGCTGCACTTTCAATAAACAATTCCTCTACTTGCTCAAACAAAGGAGTTAACCAAAGAGCCGTAACTCCCAAATTTCTCAAATAATCTAACTTATCAATAATTCCTTTGATATCCCCACCCCAATACTTGCCCCATTCTGTGCGATCGGGGTTATAAAGATCGGAATTAAACCCTTTATTATTGTTCGGATTGCCATCATTAAAACGGTCAACAACAATAAAATAAATAGTTTCTTGACGAAATTCAATATCTCTGGTGTAGAGAAACTCCAAGTTAATATCGGCATCTGAATCTGGAGTTTCCACAATCGCTTTAACTTCAGCTTCCGGATTTTCTACTTTATATTGATCGCTACTAGCTTGAGATGGAGGAGTACTTACCATAAAGATTTTTTTTGTTTATTTATAGTTACTTAAGTAGCTGAATACTGCTAATGGTAAATAAGTACACTCATGAATGTTTTTTTCAGGCGTATTTTAATCACTAGATAGCATTTATTTACTTATATTAAGTACATACTCTCTTTTTGATTTTGTCGTCTTCATTCTTTAGATGGATATTATTTTAGAAGGGAATAGGGAACATAGATTAATAGATTATGTTTATTCTCTATTGATAAGTAGGTTGGCGTTGAAAATTGTAATTAGGACGAGGGAGTAGGGAGTAGGGAGTAAGGCTTTTAATCCAATTTACATTTTGTTACATAGTTCGGTTTATTTGTGCCAACTTACTTAATTGAGATGACTGCAAACCGTGCATATGATTAAACAAACTCCAACAATACTCTTCAGGTAGCTTACAGGTAGTCGCACCCCGCAATACAACGTTGAAATACCAATCATTGGGTGCAATTTCTGACAAAAGTTTGTTTACTACCACATAGGTGCGGACGTTTTTATATACCTTTCCTTGAAAATCAATATCTACAGACTCTTGACGATAGCCACCACGGGGTACATCTTCGCGTTTATCCAAACTTTCACTGAGTCTTAAAGGTAGTCGATAAAGTACTCCATGTACCGTACTACTGGAATCTTTAACCACATCCAACACACCACATTTACGGAAAGTACTATAACGGTAAAATCCTAATCTATAACCGTTAAGAATTCCCGCACCCATTACATAATGGTGAGTACTTTCACCCATCGTGCGCTTCAAATCCACCGGACACATACAGGAACCGTAAGCAAAATAGTAAAACATCTCCTCACTTGACCGATTGTGAGATTCCAGCACCCAAGTGCGATCGCTCATCTGTTCACACAAATATTTACCACGTTAGTCAATATATCAAAAGATATAACAATTTGGGGATTGGGCATTGGAATTTACAAAAAGCCCTGCTTTTTCAAGGGGGGGTTGTGGGAATTCTCTTTATTTTCAGGTAATTTGTAGTGCCACCATCTTGGTCGCTATTATTACCAGGGAGCAAGATCGCGGACACTACTTATGTGTTCCCATACCCCATTCTTAACGGGAGCATCCCAATTTCGCACAAAAGGGCTACGAGTGCCAGCCCACGTAGGTGGGCTTCGTTTTTGTAGCCGCACCCTTCCAGGGTGTGGGATAAAGTATTTATTCAAATTTGGGATGCCCCATTTTTAACTATTCAAAAGTTGATTCCAAGTTTCCAATACACTCAGTAAATCTGCGGATAGATTATCGCGGGAAGTATCGTTAAATTGAACCGTACCATTACGGCTAGTTAAGGTGTAGGTAATGTAATCTGCGGAACCTGGGGATGCAGGATAACTCAGATTGTTGAATTCGTCGCTCTGTTGCTGTAATAATTTTTGAAAGTTGCTTACCTGTTGACGGGAAACCTGACGGACGCTACGCTGAGCATCATTCATATCACCCACGCGATCGCGAATTATCCGACCATCATCTAATAAAACGGTTTCGTAAGTTTGTCCGGCAAAACCACCGCTGCTGATTTGACGAAATACAACTCCTCTAGTTAAGGGTGATGGTAGTTCGTTGCGGGGAATTCTGACGGGTAAAATAGCTTGATTCCCATTTATTCTGCTCGCGGTTTCGTTTAAAATTACTCTGGATTTACTATCAGTATGGTAAACGAATTGTTCGGAACCAACTTTTACGGTTACTCGGTAGCCATCTACAAGTCTGTAAAAACAATAACTTCGTTGCCGCTCATTGACTATACCCAAACATCCATTACGCCAAGTTACCTGTTTGACTTCTACAATATTACTGGGAGAAACTAAGGTTCCTCGTGTGATGCGGTTTCTGACATCGGTTAATACCGCATTTTCAATAGATTGAGGTAAATTTGCGGTTGCGTTGAGTTCAAACTCCGAACCGTCTTGCTTAAAGCGGTAAGTCCAGCTTTCTTTACCGTCGGATACGGTCGCTTTCATTAAAGGAACGTTGTCTTTTCTTTCATTGAGTTGTTCAACTTCAATAATCCGCATTTTAAAAGCAGAGGATCTACCTTGAGAACGTCTTGATGCATCTTGTTTAATTACTGCAACGGCTCTTTCGGTTAAACTCAGGCTACGGTCAAGAGTCACTATCGAAGCGTTATCGTTAGCATGGTAAATCCAAGTTTGATTATTTGCCTCTACCGTAACTATCCAACCGGGAGTACGAATAAAAGCTTTGTTGCAAATGCGGTTGAAGGTTAAGTAACAGGGATTATCCCAAATTTTACGCTCGCTGTTGACAATGCGGAGGTTCCCCTGAGATAAACCCGACCATTGAGAAGCATCTCGAAGAATCGCATCGGCAACTATTTGAGGTAATCCAGATTGTGATTGATTTTGATTGGCTATTTTAACTTGATTTCCCGTTGCATCAGTTAAAAATACCAAATTTTGCGATCCGCTGACTGTTACTTCCCAACCGGAAACAGCATTTCTGTCACAGGGATTGTTGAAGCTAAAATCTTCACAACCATATTGCCAATTCGCTGGTTTGAAGGAAACTATTTTAAATTTTTTTGCGGATAAACCAGAAATTTTTTCAGCTTCTTTTAAGACAGCATTACCAACGCTTTTAGGTAATTTTAAATCGCTTGCTTCTGCATTCAAACGAACTTGATTTAAATTAGTGGAAGCGTGATAAACCAAAACTTGGCTTGCACCTTTGACGGTAACTTTCCATCCCTGCTGGTCTGCTCTCAAACAAGATTCAGTGGGACCTCCCAAATTCAAACAGCTATCGGTAAAGGTGACTTGTTCGGCTTTCGTAACGCTGAGTCGAGAAGTACCAGTAAATTTAGCTGCGGCTTGTAAAACAGTATCTTTTAATTGAGCGGGTAAACCGTTGTCAGTAATTTCACTAGCTTTTTCATTTAGCTTAATAACCGAACCATTATTATTGGTATGGTAAACCAAACTTTGTCCCTTGGTACCAACAATAACTCGCCAACCGGGAACCAAAACTTGAGAGCAAATGGTGTTAGCATCTCCTAATTCCAAACAACCATCCTTCCAGGTTGTCTGCTTTGTCTGCATGATGAAAAAGTTAGAAACCGGCTGCTGTAAGCGTTGAGAAGCATCTCTAATTACCTGCGATTTGACAGATTCGGGTAGTTGTGAAGCAGAATCTCCCGATGCTAAACGTAAATTACGTCCATCTTTATTAGTATGATAAGTCCATTTTTGACTACCATCGGATACCGTAACCTGATAACCGGGAACCAAAGCTTGGGTACACATTTCACCAGGTTTAAGTACTTCCAAGCATCCATTACGCCATGTTTGTTGACTGTAATCTACAATTGTTAATTTAGGTTGAGGGATTTTTTCGCGGTTAGACACATCTTTAATTACAGCATTCGCTACTACCACAGGTAAACCGCTGCGAATATTTTGTGTCTGTACCTGAATAATGGTTTGGGAGTTGTTTTGCTGTTGACTAACAAGATTTTTTTCGGTGTTAACTAAGTAGTCTTGGGTAGGAACAACAACTGGATTTGCGATCGCGCTTTTTATCACTGCGGACTCACTCGCAACGGATATAATACTAGTTAATAGTAAAACAACGAATATCCGCATTTGATTAGTGGTAGAATTACCTTTAATAGAAGTCATAGCATTACCTATATCGGTTATTAGTTTACGAATAATTAAGATATGTTTAGTACCCGAAGGCAGAAGGTAAAAACCTTATAGAATCAGCCATTATCGAGTATTTAATTTTTGCTTGATTTACGCCATACTGTACTAGTTTGAATTAGATTACAACGCCTATAATATTGAATATTTTCTGTTCTTGGTAATAGCGCCCTAAAATAATCAAATACAACGAATATATCATCCCATACTATATACTTAATTGGGATAAATAGAATGTTAACAGTGCCACTTGTATACGAAACTAGACGTAGCTAAGTTAGTGGTTTGTTCCTGGTTATTTACAGTAACTTTATATTGTTGAGCATCGGGCATGAGGAATTGGTAATTGGTAATCGGTAATTGGTAATCGGTAATTGGTAATTGGTAATTGGAATATATCTGTAATGTCCGCATCTTGTTCCCTAGATACTAATTAATATATTTATAGGGACTAAGGTTCTGTTTGAAAGATGATTTCTAGCGACT
>NZ_JAYGHM010000017.1:22946-27199 GCF_034931125.1 Rivularia sp. UHCC 0363
CTAGCGACCAAGATGGTCGCACTACGAATTATAATTAAAATCAAAAGAATAACCCCAATTTTATAAGAAGGGAAATCTGTTGTTTTTATATAACTTTTAAATACCTATTCCCAATTACCAATTCCCAATTACCAATTCCCAATTACCTATTGCCAACATCATGAAAAATTTAGAACAGTTCAAAAATATCTATAATAATTATCAAAATGACTGTAGTTTAGAACAGAGAAAGAACTGGTACAGTAAAGTTGCGGATGCGTATAACAGAACCAGACCCCGCTATCCTCAAGAATTGGTTGATCGGACTATAGAATTAGCAAAACTCAGTGAAAACGCAAAAATTCTAGAAATAGGGTGCGGTCCGGGAACTGCAACAACGGAGTTTGCTAAATTTGGCTTTTCAATGGTGTGTCTTGAACCAAGTGAGGAATCCTGCAATTTAGCAACACAAAATTGTGCAAACTTTCCTGATGTCGAAATTATCAATACCACCTTTGAAGAATGGGTACAGACAGATGAATTTGATTGCGTTCTTGCTGCAACTTCTTTTCACTGGGTTTCACCAGATATAGGGTATCCCAAACTAAAGAAAGTATTAAAGGATAACGGCAGTTTAATTTTATTATGGAACAAAGAACCCCAACCCAGCTACGAAGTTTACCAAATCTTAGATGAGGTTTATCAAAGACAAGTTCCTTCCCTTTCACGATACGAAGAGAGGGGAACTCAAGAAAAAATCCTCCGAGAATTAGGAAACAACGTTATAAAATCTGGTTTCTTCAAAGATTTAGTTTATGAGCAGATGGAATGCGATCGCGTTTACAGCATTGACGATTATCTAAGCCTATTAAGTACTTTATCACCTTACATAAAGTTGGATTATCGTCAGAATGCTCTATTTGATGATTTGAGAAATACTTTACATCAGCATCTGGGAAATACCATTGAGACATCATATCTTAGTGCCTTTCAGATTGCTTGGAAGAATTAATGTATCTCTCTCAATAAAATTCAGGAATTAACTTGCTATGGTCTTAAATTCAAAATAAAAAAAATAAAAGCGCTTTATACTTCGTATGGGTTGAAGGTACAAAGCGCAATGCTAGGAACAATCTATAAAACTTTGAAATTAACTTGATGACTATGGTGTAGAGTGAAATCTGGTTATCTCAAAGTTACGAATATTTAATTCTGATTAAAAAACAGTATTCTCCACAAACACAAAATCTATTTACTGCTTCAATCCTAATAGCACTTGACCAAATTTTGGGAGGAAATTTGAAATCTAAAGGTACTTGCAGCCCAGTCTTTCAAATCGGGTGCTAACCAAATCAACTTGCGTAAAACCTCTTCATTGACGAACAATACTAAGGGAAACTTGAACTGTTTAGCAAACTCATCTCGCATCAAATTAGTCGAAATAATCAGTTCATTAATCGCTTCTACAGATTCTAAACCCCTTATTACCAGAGCATCAGGTTGCTCAGAACCTAGTACAGAAACCACATTTGTATAAAGAGTTTTTGCCTTGGGTGACAGAACAATTTCCTTAATATCTGCCATTGAAAACTCTTCCAAAAGGCTGAGAATTTGTCCTTGTTTGTCCGGATTGCAGCAGACTAACAGCAGCGAAAACTCCCCCTCTGAAAGCGCGTTCGGCGCAGCCGCGAGGCTAATCGCTCTTGCCAATCTTTGGATAACCGCCGTATCATTTGTCGCCACGTTCTGAGAATCAATCAAGGGTATCATTTGGTAATCCCAGTTTTCCTTTTAATTAACTTATTCAACAATACATTCAAATTATCAGTACAATTACCCAATTAACTCATGCTTAAGGATGATATGTAAGAGTAAATTGAACTAATGTTTTACCTCGACTACCTAAGTATAGTCATGGGGTAATTATTGAGGATGTGGTGCGACACCCCGCATTTTTAGTTACTAAGTGTCTGGTGTCGGTGGAATTACCGGATGGATAATGGTTACTTTTGCGTAAGCCCTATATTTAATGAAATGCAAGGGAATAAATGCACTCAGACAAAATTACACTTTTTCTTTAGCTGAAGGTATCCCTAATTTATTCAAAGTAGCGTCAATCTCTTCTAAAAGCTGAAATTCTTCTTGGGGTAAGACATTATTACTATGCTTTTCTAAAAACGAAAACGCTTGTCTAAATTGATCTGGTGTTGCTTTTATTGGTGCATCAAAGTGACAGGGAATTATGCGCTTAAAGTTCCACTTGGCAATTTTATCAGCCCATGCAATAGTTTCTGCTGGTGCGCGATTTAGAATCAAAGTTTGTAAAATTGGTGCTACAAATAATCTACCATTACCCCGTAACCCTTCAAAGCAACACTGCCAATCCGATCGCCATTGGAAGGGATACAAGCCGAAATACGCTTTCAAAGAGCGTTCTGGGGCTTTGGCTGCATTGCGGAATACTTCACCCCATTTAGGTACATTTAAGACGCTGGGACGAAAATATAAGGAAAATAAGGCGATACGTTGCCATCCTTTACGGCGATTTTCTGGAGTGTCTGCAATGATATCGGTTGCTTTATCTCTAGCGTGGAAAAGTAAGGGGTATGAGTCTAACTGAACAATTGCGGGAGGTTGTTCGGGGACGGAAACTATTGAATCCGTAACTAAAAGGGTTTTTGATGATTTATGCAACAATGCGACCTCAGCAAATTTACCCGCACCAAGTTCGATGGGACCAAGAATTTCATAGTCAAATTGATTCGCGAAAGGTGTTTTACTGCTGTCTTCGGGAAGTACTTGGGTACGTTTTGCAGGCATACCCAACCAGCTAAGGGGGAGATTTACAGGGAAACTCCACTGTTTGGGTGCGACGAATATCTGTGAATCGGGAAAACGTCTGGCGAAGGGACCGACAAATACTTTATGCTCTAATCCGGAGATGGTAGGCAAAATTATATACTTAACTTTACCGTGTTCTGCGACTAATTCTTCAATAAGACGCACGCATTCTGGGGTTGGTGCTACTGGTGCATAAACGAGTAAACCACCTTCGTTGAGCCTAACCACTGTCATACGAATGGGAACAACAACGTAGAAAATGCCTTGAAGTTGATCAAAAGTCCAAATGGTATCTTTAACTACTTCCTTACGGATAGTTCGGCGTTTACCGAATGGGTAAATTGGCAAGGTAAACCAGAAGTTCCATGAATAGTCTTGCGTATTGTTTGGTTGTGACGTTTCAAGCATTTTTATTATCGAGGGAGTACACAATAAAGTTATTAGATAAAATTTAAAAAATAAAGACTCAGATTTAAGACAAATTCGATAAGCTGACAAAAGCAGTTTCACGAATTGAGAAAATGACAGCAATTAGCCCGACAATTTTGGCACTAGACTTTGACGGTGTAATATGTAACGGACTGATAGAATATTTTCAAGTAGCTTGGCGTACTTACTGCAAGTTTTGGCCTTGTGCGAATCAAAGTCAAACGGAAGATTTGGCGAATAAGTTCTATCGTCTGCGACCAGTGATTGAGACAGGTTGGGAAATGCCTGTTTTAATTAAAGCATTATTAGAAGGGTTTGAAGAAGAGAAAATTTTGCAACAATGGAGCGATATATCCCAAAAGATTCTTCGACATGAGGATTTTGTTGCTCAAGAGATTGCCTCTATGTTAGACAAGCAGCGGGATGAATGGATAGCTACTGATAAGAATGGTTGGTTGAGTTTGCATAAATTTTATCCGGGTGTAGTGGAAAGAATAAAAAGTATTTATAATACTCAAATTGCCTTATATATAGTTACTACTAAAGAAGGACGTTTTGTTAAAGAACTATTGGATCAAGCAGGCTTTGATTTGCCGCAAGAAGCAATTTTTGGTAAAGAAGAAAAACGTCCTAAATATGAAATTTTGCGAGAGTTAAAGCAGGAATCAAATGATTTAACGGTTAGCTTATGGTTTATCGAAGACCGGATAAAAACGTTACAAAAAGTTAAACAGCAAACTGATTTGGAAGACGTAGAATTGTTTCTTGCCGATTGGGGTTATAATACTGCCATAGAGCGTGAAGCTGCTCAAAAAGATATCCGAATTCAATTAATTTCACTAACTCAATTTACCCAAGACTTTGATAAATGGCAAAATTAATTGGGCGCAAAGCATGGTGTATTGGTAATTAATCAAATTCCTAAAACTCCTAACTCCTAAAGGTTACTGAGCAGTTCGACGTAGCTCACTGTAAGACTTGTCGAAGTACTCCTAACTCTTAAC
>NZ_JAYGHM010000017.1:27318-74727 GCF_034931125.1 Rivularia sp. UHCC 0363
TAACTGATTATGCTAGATCTGAGTAAACTTGCTGGACAAATGCGTGGTTTGAGTCAACATTTGACGGCTGAAGCTGAAGCGAATCGTCAACGTTTGCAATTAGGACAAAAACATCTTGAGAATGCTTTTTCTAGTCAAGATGAGTTAGTTCAAATTCAACAAAAATGGCGCGATCGCATTTTGTTCGCAAATGCAACTCCGGTGGAACCGCTACATACTTGTATTGATATTATGGTTCCTCCCAAAACTCATACGGTTATCGCTACTGATGGTTCTCAAATTGCTCCCAACCATCATGAAATCGCTTATTGCTATCTTTTAAATATCGGTAGAGTGGTGTTACATTACGGACAAAATAAACACCCGATTCTAGATAGTTTACCAGAGGTTTTTTACCGTCCCGAAGATCTATATATGTCTCGTCAATGGGGAATTAGAACCGAGGAATGGATGAGTTACCGACGTACTGCGAGTGAAGCGGTGGTGTTGTCGGAGTTAGCGATCGCAGCGACAGCGAAGGGACAAAGGGATGGGGGGACGAAGGGATGGGGAGATGGGGAGAGGGGGAGAGGGGGAGAGGGGGAGAATATTTCTGCATCTACTTCTGTTTCGGAAAGGGTACCAAATTTAGCGATGGTGGATGGTTCGCTGATTTATTGGTTTTTGGAACAGCTACCTTTTGATGCGAGAGACCATATTTTACCCCCGATTTTGCAGTCTTGGAAGGATTTGCGGGATGCAGGTATTCCTTTGATGGGTTATCTGAGTGCTTCAAGGAGTATTGAAGGGATGAATTTTTTCCGGTTGTCTGCTTGTCCTCATAAAGTACCTGACTGTATGAGTTTTTGTCCCAATCAAATGGAGAAGATTCCTTGTAAGGTTTTTGAAGGATTGCGAGATAGTACTTTATGGTCAACTCAACTCAAACCCGGACAGCGCAGCCCTTTGTGGAAGAGTAATTCGCGGATTTTAGATTTGTACGATTCGCAGCAAATTTATTTTTGTTACGTTCATGTGGGTACCGAAATTGCACGGATAGAATTTCCGGCATGGGTAGTAGAAGATACGCAAATGTTTGAGGAATCTCTGGGCTTAATGCTGGCACAGGTTCACAAAGGATACGGTTATCCGGTGGCTTTAGCAGAAGCTCATAACCAAGCGGTTGTTCGGGGTGGCGATCGCTCTCGTTTCTTCGGTTTATTGGAACGACAAATGATTAAAGCTGGGCTGAAAAATGTGGGAACTTCTTACAAGGAAGCACGGAAGAGAGGCAGTATTGCTTAATACGTGCATGGAGTATGGAAAGAGATGGGGAGAGGGGGGGATGGGGAGACAAGGGGACAAGGAGAAATTTAAGCTTTGTAATTCCAAAATCCAAAATCCTTCAATTCCCAATTTTAATTAAAGCCTGTTATCTTCGTAACTCTTTTGGGAAAACTGTATTTAAGCATGGACTAGGTAAATAACTTGTCTAGTTATGCATCTACAGTTCTCAAGTTAGTAAAGGGCTTTAATTATATTTGGTACCATGCAAAAAAGCAATAATTTTCTATGTAAAGCGGTTGCGTTTCTCAATGCAAGCTGTTTTATTATGCTTGATAGTAGCAACAATTTGACAATATTTGAAGATATTTTTGGTTCGATTCAAGATTGCGATCGCCATACACACTTAAGTTTAAAATTTAAGGTGGTGCGATGAAAATTTTTACTAAGTTTATCACCTCTTCTGTTTGTTTTGCGGGTTTTATTGCTATTGTTGTAGTCGGAACTTCTTTTTGGCGAAATCAAGTTTCAGAAACTGCTAACCTCAAGTTAGAAAAATCGGGTAGAGCCATTGAAGCAGCTTTGAAATTAGAAATTGATTTAAAAAACGAAATTGATGCACTCAAAGATGATGTATTGCTTGATAATAAAAAATCAAATTTAGAAAAATATCAAAATCAATTTTTAGCTGACCTTTATAGATTAGAAACTTTAATTCCAAATACCAAAGAAATAGCACAAATTCGTCGCAGTCATTCTTTTTTGGTAAGTTTGAGCGAGGAAATGAGAAATCACGGTCACGTTCTGTCCGATGCATCTTTAACTGATTATCAGCAGGATTTTAGATTAATCAATGCTCTTGCTAAAGATATTAATTTGCTTTTGAATCAATTGACAGATAGCACTCACAAAAAAATCGCTGTAATTGAAGCTGATATGGACAAAACCAGCCATACTTCTCAACTATTATCCTATGCAATTGTAATTACTATTCTGCTGGTTTTTATCAGTCAATTTTTCTTAATTATGCTTCCATTGATCCATTCTTTGGACAAATTACAAAAGGGAGCATCTGCAATTGGTGCGGGTAAACTGGATTACCGTCTTAATATTTGTACCAAAGATGAATTAGAGCAACTTGCTGACGAATTTAACTGCATGGCGGAAAAGTTAACCGAATCTTACACCGAAATTCTCGAACGCAGTCAAGAATTAACCAAACTTAACTACAATCTTCAACACGAAATTGGCGATCGCACTCAAGCACAAGCAGAATTACAGAAAACTCTAGATGAACTCAAAAGCACTCAAGCGCAATTAATTCAAACTGAGAAAATGTCTAGTTTGGGTCAAATGGTAGCTGGAGTTGCTCACGAAATCAACAATCCGGTTAGTTTTGTTTACGGTAATATTAATCATGTCAATGAATATATCAAAGATATTTTAGAATTAATTGAACTTTACCAACAGCAATTTCCCAATCCTGGAGATGAGATAGAAGAAAAACTTGACGAGATGGAATTAGATTTTGTTAAGGAAGATTTACCCAAAATATTAATTTCAATGAAAATGGGAGCAAATCGCATTCGTGAAATAGTTTTATCTTTACGCAACTTTTCTCGTCTCGATGAAGCTGATATGAAAGAAGTTGATATTCACGAAGGTATTGAAAGCACTTTACTAATTTTACAAAACCGGATCAAATCCAAACCAAACCGTATCGGAATCGAAGTTTTTAAAAACTATTCTCAACTACCTTATATAGAATGCTATCCCGGACAGTTAAATCAAGCATTTATGAATATTATTAATAATGCCATAGATGTATTGGAAGAAGAAAGAGATATCGATACCCAAACTCCGCAAATCCACATTCACACCGAATTAATTGATAATAAAACAGCAGTGGTGCGAATTATAGATAATGGGAAAGGAATGAATCAACAGGTAAAAAACAAGTTATTCGATCCATTTTTTACTACCAAACCTGTAGGAAAAGGAACCGGGTTAGGGTTATCAATTACTTACCAAATAATTGTCGATAAACATCAAGGTCAGCTACACTGCGTTTCAGAACCAGGTGAAGGAACTGAATTTATTATTCAAATTCCTTTACATCAGCGGGAAAAGAAAGAAGTTAGGAATGAGGAGTTAGGAATTAAGAGTTAGGAGTTAGGAGTTAGGAATGAAGAGTTAAGAGTCAGGAGTGACGATCGTTCCCGATTCCCGATTCCCTTTAATCTATTTTTATCGCTACAATGAACTATATAAGAATCTGTCAATAAATAGAAATATTGTTCCTGATGCAATTAGGCACTTTACAAATAACTGGGTTGGCTTTAGAACTGTTTCATATACAAAGCAATACTTCGTTTGAAATTCCGCAGAATTATCCTGTGATTCGGATCGGGAAACCAAACGAACAATTTCCCATAGATATTGATGTTGCGGATTTACCTTCTGCGGATATTGTTTCGCGTGTCCACGCAGAAATTATTGTAGAAGGTAATACTTATTATTTAATTGATATCGGTAGTTCTAACGGTACCTTTGTGAATGACAATAAGTTGGAAGCTCATACACGCTACCCGCTCAACTTAGGAGATCGAATTGACCTTGGTAACGATAATAAAGTAACTTTCATATTTCAATACAAACAGCATCAACAAACTGCGATCGCAACTACTCAAGCTACAACTATTCAGCATCAAAATGTAAATAACTCCCAACAAGTACAACTAGTAGACGGTAAAAGTAAATTCGTTGGTTTAGCATCAATGGTTATAGGAGTATTAATCTTTGCTGCAAATACTCGAATTGGTATTGGTGTGGGGATTTCAACTATTCTATTATTAATTGGAGGAGTTGTAATTCTCTTACAGCGTCGTATCAATCGCAATTGGGGATGGGGTTTAATCGGACTCGGAGTTGCGTTAATCGTGTTTTACGGTAGACTATTCGCTTCGTTCAATCTTTTAGCTATTCTTACAGCAGCTAGTTTAATATTTGCTGGATATAAGTTATTTAAAACCGGGAAAGTCTTTGGTTACGGTTTAAGTTCTGTTAAAGGTTTATTTAAGAAACAGTAATCAATTAATAATTATTAATTATCAATCAGGACTTGAATTTATAGTTAAAATCAAATCAAACTCTTAACCAAAATATTGACATGGTAGCTATTCCCGAACAATCGCAAATAATGACAATCGAGGAATATCTCGAATGGGAACCCCAGCAAGAAATTCGCTACGAATACGTTAACGGCGAAGTTTTTGCGATGACTGGTGGTACAATTCCTCATAATGATATTGCTCTAAACTTTTACAGAAACTTGTACCCGCATTTACGTCCTAAAGGTTGTAAGGCTAATGTGTCAGATGTGAAAGTGCAGGTTACTCCCAAAAGTCCTTATTACTATCCCGATGTTATCGTTAGTTGCGACCCTGAAGACCTCCAAGCTCGTAAATTTTATCAAAAGCCTAAATTGATTGCTGAAGTTCTTTCTCCGGGTACAAGCGGTAAAGATAGAGGAGAAAAATTTACTTATTATTTAAGTATGCCTTCTTTACAAGAATATATCTTGATTGATTCGGAAAAAATCTCGGTCGAGCGTTATTGTCGGGGAGAAGGAAGAATGTGGCTTTATCATCCTTACACAGCAGGAGATATTGTTACTTTATCAAGTATTGATTTTGAATTTCCGATAGAACTTTTGTATGAAGATGTAATCATTGAACAATGAATAATATCAATAATCAAATTTAAAACTACTAATTCCCCATCTCCTTAGCATCCGGAATTAAAGCCGGTAAATACTTCTTCTAGCTGGTTGTTTTTATATTCGTAGATGCTAAATGTAATTGATTCAAAGTTAAAGTTTTTCACAACTACTTCTTTAACACCATCCCCGTTTATATCTAAAACGCTAAATATTCCATAAGCAGAAGTGAGATCTTCAAAAGTGTTAAGCGATACTTTGCTGCTAATTACTTGTGGTTGTTCGTTTTTGTAGCTTAACCATAGGTTTAGATAGATATAAGGAGAAGCTCCTGAGTATGGAGATTTTTGAGAAGGGGTGTTTGCTTTTGTTTTCCTAATCTTACCAAAAACTTCTAGATTCCCATCGTCATCTAAATCGAGTACAGAAAATTCTTCGATCACAATATCTGGGGAAGTTTGGATATTTTGAGTTTCAGGAGACTTAGAGATAATAGTTTTTGCTTGTGTCAATAAATCTTGCTTGTAACGATTTAAATCGGCTTGTGAAGGTTCGAGTTTTTTCGTAGAATTGGGATTATAATTTTCAATCGCGATCGCACTACGGTATGTTTGTCTTGTGACATTATCAGGTTTATCTGACGGAATTTTACTAAACGCTTCTGACAATAACTGTTGATTCTGCGACTTTCCAGCTACGAAGTAAGAGCAACTCAACTGAGTAGCTTCTAGGTTATCTACTGTGATATTACCAATTTTTCCACTGTCGCTAACTACTGTAAAATCTTTGATAGCGTTTAAGAAACTCTTCTGACGGTCAAATTTGCTTAAAGTATATTTATCAGAATTCTGTCTTTGCAAGTTATTTCTAATTGAAAGTGTAATATCGTTGCTGACATCAACATAATTACCGTTAACATAAAAAGCAATCGGATAAACTTCACCTTGAAATTGTTGATTTGTATTATCTTTCTCGATCCGAACCAAGCTGATTAAATTAGTTTGCTGTTTGGAATTACTGGACTGTTTTGATTCTGCTGTAGGTAATTGACAAGCAGTTATGATTTGAACTGTTAATCCAATTGACAAATACGAAAACCATTTTTTTACTGTTGCTGATACCATAATATTTTTCTATTTATCATTATTGACGTAGCTGGTTGTATTCTGGTTTCTATACCGAGATGTATCGTTAGTAGATGTATCTTAAGTAATACTTATTCCATCTGTCTATAGTAATCAAGACTTACGCATTAGGAGCTTATTCCCGGTTTCTTCGTAAATATGTGGTGCTAAAAACAAACATTTTGTATAGAAACCGGGTTTATGCAGCGTAAGCGTAAGTCCTAGTAATTTAAAATAATATAAAACCTAAGTTTAACCAATTATCAAACAAAAAGCCTCCCTTGATAGAGAGACTTAATATTTGTGACAATCCATATTTATACTCTTTCATATTAAAGATACATATAAATAGCTATTTGTATCAATAATTTAATGAAATAGTCTTATGCAAAAATGAAGTATTTTATTACGAGACAACATTAAAACCTGTTTGCTCGTCAAATTTTATTGTTGAACTTTCAGAAATATCGTTTAAATCAACTATCATCTCAGAATTAGATGTCATCAACGCACCAGACTCAGATCTCATTGATGAATTCATTGTACTTGTGATTGAAGTTCCAAAGGTTATTCTTCCAATTAAATCATTAACTGAATCTTCAACTACGAAAATATTAAATCCTTGTTTAGTTCGTTGGATATTATACTTTTCACCGCTACCTAAATTAATTTGGTCCCCAAAGGAAAAGTCGGTAATCTTAGCAAAATCATTATTACCGAAATCATCGTAGAAAGAACCTAATTCATTACCTAAAACAAATTTATCTCCACCGTTTCCACCTGTTAAAACATCTTTTTCTGCTCCTACAGTATCTTTTCTCGATGGATCTGCACCAGTTAAAGTATCATTACCAGAACCTCCAATCAAGGTATCGTTGCCGAATTTACCAATTAGATTATCATCACCACCGTTTCCTGATAACTTATTATTACGATTATTGCCGGTAATTGAATCGGAGTTTTCTGTTGCTTCAACGTTGACGAAGTTTTCAACTACGAATTTTACAGAACCAAGTCGAGGAATATTTTCTACTACCAACAAGTTATCTGACAAATCGATAGTAAAAAATACAGGACTATCTTTAGTTCCAGAACCGTCGATAGTGTTATCTTTTTTTGATGCACCGATAATTCTTTCTATGCTTTGAATTTGACTTCCTTGACTACTTCCATTCCCAATCAAACCTTGTGGAAGTAGGGTAATCTTTTGTCCTAATTTTGTGTAGTCTAAAGTATCAAAACCATCACCACCGTTAATAGAATCATCTCCTAAAGTCCCAATAATTGTATCGTCTCCACCTTTAGCAAAGATATCATCATTTCCAGGAGTACCAAAAAGTATATCTGAGTCATCTGTTCCTTCAATAACATTTCTTGGTGCTTGTTTGGGATTAATTCTTAATTGTGTTTCACTTCTTTGGATGTCACCTTCTACTTTAATTATCGAAGTTTTATTCTGTTCAGCCATGATGATTCTCCCTGGTTTGTAGATACTTTGTTTCGTATTCCGTTTAATTTTTTAGCTTAATTACTCGTTGATTATTGATTGCGAAATTATTTATTTTCTGAGATTACAGCATGATAAATAGGGCAAACATAGCAATATTTATTTAAACTTCGCTATCAACGAATAAACTAAAAAATCTTCATGGGAATAACCTTGGCATCATTTTCCCTTCAGTTGAACCACTTTTATGAATAAAGGGATTTTCTTTACTTAAACTTTATATACATAATTGCTAATTTCTCATATTTAAACCGTATATAATTAAAAAAAATGGTCAACATTATCACAGCTATTAAGTATTTATATAGTTAATAATATAAAATGATAAATCTTGCAAAGAAACTATGATTAAAGGATTTATAGGAGAAATTTATGTCTAAAGATAGATTTTGAGTGTTGTCTTCAAAAAGACTTAAAAACCTAGTTAACATATTCTTTAAAATAGATAGTTATCAGCGATAATTTATCTGTGGTTTATCGAGTATCACTATAGTGCATAAAATGCAAGCAAAACCAAACTACTTAAGGAAAGAGAAATGACTTCTCACAAACCAAGAGTCGTAATTATCGGTGCTGGTTTTGCGGGTGTAGAAGCTGCGAAAAAGTTGGGAAAACATGGAGTCAATGTTTTATTAATTGACCGTCATAATTACCACACTTTTATTCCGATGCTTTATCAAGTAGCTACTGCTGTACTTTATCCCCATCAAATAGTTTATCCTTTGCGTAGATTATTTCGAGGTTTACCGACAGTAAATTTTTTGCAAGCGGATGTAGAAAAAATTGATTTTGATCGTCAAATTATTTATGCCAAAAATATTGCAATTGATTACAACTATCTAGTTATTGCTACGGGAAGCCGATCGCAATATTTGGGAGTAACTGGAGCGGAAGAAAACAGCTTACCCATGCGGACTTTGACAGAAGCGATCGCGATTCGTAATCATATCCTTAGTTGTTTTGAGCAAGCAATAAAAGTTACCGATGAAGCAGAAATAAACCGACTGTTAACCTTTGTAATAGTTGGTGGTGGTGCAACTGGTGTAGAGTTAGCAGGGAGTTTGAACGAGTTGATTCACAGCTTGCAAAAGGATTATCCTAACTTAAATTGCGATCGCGCACGAGTTATAATTCTGCAATCAGGACGGTTGTTTCCCAGCTATCCCGAAGAATTAGGAAGTTACACCGAAAAATGGTTACGTCGTCACGGAGTGAAAGTACATCTCAATTCTAAAGTTAGTAAAGTCACCCCCGAAGCCGTATATCTTGAAGATGACACAGCTATATTTACAGATACAGTAATTTGGACAGCGGGAGTATTAGCAGCTACACCACAAATGAAGCAGTCAGTAAATACCGCAGATAAAGATAAAATTATCGTCGAACAAACTTTACAGATGTGCGGACATAAAAATGTATATGGAGTAGGAGACGTTTCTTATATTGATAGTCAAGAACTTAATGGAGTAGCACAAGAAGCAATTCAGCAAGGAGAAACAGCAGCAGACAATATATTGCGACAAATGGATGGTAAATTACCCAAACCCTTTGATTATTTCAACAAAGGACGTTTAGCAATTATTGGAAAACACGCTGGGGTCGGAAAAATTGGTAAATTCGCTCTCAAAGGCTTTATTGCTTGGTTTCTGTGGTTAGAAGTTCATTTGCTATACCTTCCTGGAATTCGCAATCGTTTAGGAGTCCTTTTCAACTGGCTTAAATATTATTTTTGCGGAGAAGGTGCATCGCGGATTATTATTTCTACAGATGCATTGATGGATGATAGGGAGAGGGGGAGAGACAGGGAAGAGAGGGGACAAGGTGAAATTTAAACTCTTAATTCCTAACTCCTAATTCCTAACTCCTAACTCCTAACTAAATAAAATAATCCAAAATCTAAAATCTAAAATCCAAAATTAATTATGGGCTTTCAAAAGTATATTCCGTTAATTGGTAGAGCTTTTCTCGCAGCTATTTTTCTGAAAGCTGCTGTTGCTAATACCCTTGGTTTTTCAGGTATTGCCGCAATGATGACTGAAAAAGGTTTACCCGTACCGCAGTTATTACTTCTTGGTAATATATTCTGTACTTTCGTCGGTGGACTTTCAATTTTACTAGGCTTTAAACCACGTATAGGAGCAATTTTACTAATTATATTTTTAGTTCCCACAACATTTGTTTTTCATAATCCCTTTACTGACCCTAAAGAATGGAATGATTTTCTCAAGAACTTCGGTTTAGTAGGTGCGATGCTGTTGATTTACTATTATGGTACTGGTCCGGTGAGCTTGGATACAAATTCAATTACCAGCGACTATGATGACACCTACGTTTCTGAATCAGACAGAGCAAATGTATAACCAAAATCAATTGCGTAAATCCGATATCGTTCTAGCTTACACATTTTTACGGCTAGTTTTCGGAATTAATATGTTTGTACATGGCTTAGTTAGAATTGGCAATATACCTGGGTTTGTAGAATCTCAGGTCGGACTTTATAAAGATATTGCCATTCCTGCATTCCTAATTGCAATACCCGCTTATTTGATTCCCATTGTCGAATTTGCTGTTGGTCTTTTATTAATTTTAGGATTACAAACCCGCAACGCTTTGATAGCTAATTTTCTATTAATGATGACTTTAATGTTTGGGGTTTGTTTACTACAAAAATGGGATACAGCGGGTTCGCAATTAATTTATAATTTTGTTTTATTTATTTTATTAGCTGGCTGTAATTTTAATTTAATTTCTGTCGATAATTGGTTGAGTCGTCGGAAAGGATAAATATTTTAAAATATGCTTAATAGGGTGTGTTAGCGGAGCGTAACGCACCATTAATTATAATTTTTTTCGATTGAATAAGAATTAAATGTAATGTCAACAGATCGAACTACAAACATTGATTTTAATCCTCAAAATACCAGAGTACCAATCCTTTTTTCTCCAATAATTTCTAGTGCTGCAAAAGGATGGGATAATATCGGCGTTGGGTATTACCGTTTACCTGCTAGTGAAACTCCTAAAATAAGTTTTTCGCAGCATATTATTGCGATTCATGTCGATAAATACCCGGTGAAGGGAGAAAGACAATTAGAAGGACGTATAGTCGAAGAAACTTATACAAATAGAAAAATTGCGATTTATCCTGCACATCAAACTCAAAGAATGAATTGGGATAAACAAATAGAATTTATCAATCTTTCTCTCGAACCCAATCTTTTAATTAATTGTACTGATGAATGTATTGATAGTAACAATATCGAAATTTTACCTCAGTTTGCTATTGAAGACCCAGTAGTTTATAGTCTTGGACTTGCATTAAAAAGAGAAATTGAATCGGATAATAATGATAGTTTTCTTTATGTTGAATCCGCAGCAACTATGTTAGCAGTTCACCTATTGCGACATTATGCGGTACAAAAACCGATAATTAAGGATTTTACCGGGGGAATATCTCGGTCTAAATTAAATCTGTCAATTAACTACATTAATGATAATTTAGACCGTAATTTGAGTTTAATTGAACTTGCCAAATTAGTAGAAATAAGTCCAAATCATTTCCTTCGTTTATTCAAGCAATCTACCGGAGTTACACCTTATCAATATCTAATTAACTGTCGAATTGAACGAGCAAAAACATTATTAAAGAATCAAAAATTAACTCTTGCACAAATCTCACAACAATTAGGATTTTACGACCAAAGCCGATTTACTAACACATTTCGCAAACGTATGGGAATTACACCGAAAAGATATCGAGATAGTTTATAAATTTGATAATAATTGACTATTTTTGATGATAATTGCCAAGATTTTTATTTATAAAGCTTTGTATTCTAAATTATGAATTTGTCCGTAATCGCAAAAAAATGAATACAAAAAAACTACATTACAGATTACTCTTAACCCTGTTAATTATTAGTACAGTAATTACAGCCTTTCACTATACAGATAACTTTATCAACTTTTCCAGCTATCCCGACCCCGAATGGTTAACTCCTCAAAGCGTTTATCAATCTTGGTTTATATTAACAATTGTGGGAATAATGGGTTACATTTTGTATCTAAAAAATATTTTATGGTTAGCTTATGTATGTCTAGGTATTTATTCACTAACTGGAATGTCAAGTCCCGGACATTACTTTTTCCAGACCACCGAAACGTTTTCTTTTAAAATGTATACATTAATTTGGCTAGATTTTATCGCTGGTACATTGATACTTGGTTTTATAATTTGGTCGGGATTATTTTTAAAAGAATGGAAATTAGTTAACGAATAAAAATTAAATATCCCCTTACCAAATTTAGCTAGAATAATTGCGACCTATCGCAAACTAAAACAATGAGCGGAATATCAGCTATAGCTTTAGAAAAACTACTTGCTCGTCAAAAGTTACCGGATTTCTTCGGTTCAGAAGCGGTAAAACCCAGCTACGACGGACTTGGTTTAGCTAATATTGCTTCCTTAGCGATTGAGTGGTTGTCTCCCGATGCTCCGACTTTGAGCGAAGAAGCTGCTGCTCCCGCTTTTAATCCCAAACTATTAGCAACATCTGAAATAACTCAAGCTTGGGAATCTTGGCAAAATCAAGCACCGATCAATCATGTAGTGCTGTTGATTTTGGATGGTTTTGGTTACGAACAATTACAAACCCTTGCAGATTCCAAAGATGCTCCGACCATAGCTGAAGCTTGCGATCGCCCCCAAGGTTTTTTTATGCCTGCAACTTCGGTTTATCCTAGTACTACCGTCACAGCTTTAACTTCAGCCGCAACTGGTTACGCACCCGCACAGCACGGGATGATGGGAACCAATCTTTATATGCGCGAAATTGGCACTATTGTTAATTTTATCGGCTTTCGTCCCCAGACTGCTTCTACAAATACTCCTTTACCAGATACACAATTTAATCCAGAAACTCTTATTCGGGTACCAAATATATATTTACGCATGGAGAAAGCGGGGATAGATGTAGAAATTATCAATTTTTATCAGTTTAAACACACAAGTATTAGTAGGTTTACCAGCGCTGGTTCGGAAGCTGGTAATGATAATTTTAAAGGTTATCTTACACCTTCGGATGCTTTTGCTCAATTGCGCGAACGTTTGTTAACAAAAAGCAGCCAGCAAAAAAGTTTTACTTATCTATACGTACCTACTATAGATGCAGTTTCTCACCGTTACGGGCCACTAAGTTCTTCTTATAAAGCCGAAGTTGCTGCATTAGATTTTGCTCTAAAGAAGCAGTTGCTCGAACCTTTAGCAGGTAGAAATGATACCGTTTTATTACTTACAGCCGACCACGGACAAAGATATAATCCCTTAGAAAATACACTTTGGTTAGAAGAACATCCCGAATTAACTCAAAATTTATTTGCTCCGATTACGGGTGAATCGCGGATTCGTTATTTACATATTAAACATAATCAACAAGCTGCTGTTGTAGATTATATTAAGCACAATTTTAGCGAAAACTTTTTTACTATTACCCCATCTGAAGCGATGGAATTGGGTTTATTTGGAATTCCCGGTAAACCCCTGAGCAGGGAAGCTGAAGATAGAATTGGTGATTTACTACTGATTTCCCATAAAGATTGGACATGTCGTCAGCATATAACTAACGAAGAACGCTATAAAGGACTTCTTGGTATTCATGCTGGATTGAGTCGTGCTGAGATGTTGATTCCATTTCTTGCTTATCGGTTTTAGAAAGAGGAAATGGGGACATGGGAGATTTCATCCCATTTCCATTACATAATCATCCATAACAAAGCCACCTCCAATATCCGTAACTACATCATCAACAATTTCAAAGCCAATATTTTTATAAAAAGCGATACTGTCAAAATTATTTTTGTTTACTGTTAATTGAATAACAGGATGATTAAAAATACCTTTGATAAATTCAATTCCCTGTTTACCAATACCTTTTCCGCGAAAGGATTTCAAAACGTATAATTTACTCAGAAATAATTTTCCTGCTTTATCTTCAACTGAGAAATATCCGGCTTCAACTTGGTCAACAGTAATTATGTAATATTTAGATCCTCGATCTATTTGCTGTTTAATAGCATCTTCACTTTGGAACTTTTCAAGCATATATAAAACCTGCTCGTTGCCAATTATTGGTAAATAATGTTCGCTCCAAATATTATTAGCCAATTTTGAAACTTTAGTAATAGCGTTAAGATTATCGACAATCTGGAATTCGATCATAAAAAAATAATTTTCAGCTAATTTTATACTTGAAAGGTGTAAATCCTATAAACTGTCGAATAAATAAATTAAGTAAAAATTAATATTCATGGAGTATGATCTTAATCATTTTTATTATTCACTCGTAGAGCGATTGAGTCAACTATTAAGAAAGGAGATATGCCAAAGGCATCAAGCTCCACTTATCGCTATTCTTAAGGTTTAAATTCACCGGATGGCGACGATCATATTTGCATCATAATAGATAGCGTATATCTCCGTTCCAGTGTAATGAAATGTTAGCTGGCATAGCATAATTTTCATTAGTTATCTAGCAAGACTAGAATCGACTTGAATGAGATGATCCCGAAATATTTGATGTGCAGTTTTATGGTCGCCTTCTGGAGACACATCACACATCCACCACAAAAAGCTGCTTTGGTAACATCTTGGGCGATCGGTTGCAATTAATCTACCAAGATGTTCGCAATTCCAACCTGTGAAACTGTACTCCCAATTAGAAAAAACATGAAGGGCTTGTTTTATCCGCTCAGTGATTTGTTCTGGTTTAAAAGCAATATCGTCAATACCAAGAACAAATTTCGCCTCCTTTCTCTCAAATGGACATAATCCTTGACCTGTATCAAAGATATATGTATCTGAAAGACCAATTCCTGCCAGAACGGATCGGGTGGATTCTGCCAGTTGAGTAAACGTCCATAACGCTCACTTGATGGATCGACAAGACATTCAATGGCTTCTATTGTCTTCCCAATGTCATTTGGAGATAATGGCATAGCTGAAATCAAAATTTTAAAAATGAAGTTTAGAATACTGCCTCAAACGAGAACTGAAGCCATCTAACGGCGGAGTTGAACTCAATCATGTTAAGCGATCGCTCCAAATTATGTTAAATGGTTATTTAGTGATAAATCAAGTCAAGTATTAGAGAAGGCGATCGCTATTTTTAGCATTACGGTGCGATCAATACGATTATTTTTATTTATGCTTCAAACTGTCCAATCTTCAATCGGTAAGTCTACTACTTTACCAAGTTCATCTTACAGGACGCACTACACTGACCAACTTACCAGCCAAAGGCTCTGCAACCAAAATAGCTGCATGAACTCGTTCTGCTAATCGATTCCTATCCACATCATCCGTGCAAATAATTATACCAGCATGACTTTGCTCAGAGCGATGCAAGCGTTTAAAGTCTCTGCGGTTTAACGTTAGAATAACACGTTCTTTAATGCTTGCAAATTCTAAAACTTTATCATCAGGAATTTTTAAATTAGCCTTTCCTGCTTCTTGAACAGTAACAACATCATGTCCTAAATTCCGTAAATACTCGACAACCTCATAGGGGAACTGTTCATCCGCATACAAACGAGCCATCAGTCTTCTTCATTCTCCTGAATAGCTGTGGCAGTTTCCTCTTGATAGACTGTAGCGTAAACCCAAGCATTCGCTAAATCTGTTGCCGACAAACTTGGATAGTCTTTCAACAACTGAGCTTCGCTAATACCCAAATTGCGAGCGTTAACTAACACCCAAATGGGAATGCGTGTCCCACTAATACAAGCGTCTCCACCACATATTCCTGGGATTTTCTCAATTCCACGCCAAGGATTACCCAAACTTTGAGCTAATATCTGAATCGCTTGGGCTTTTTCGTTAGGTGTTAAAGCAAGTAGTTCTGGTTCCAATTTTTGCAGTGTCATTATATTACTACCAACTCAAAGGATATGGGTATTTTTTCAATCCGTCATGCTCGATCGCAACTGTTTTTTTAAAGATTCTAAAGAAGCCCAACGGCTATCAACAGGTTTTTCCGCTTTACTATTTTGCTGATTTGGCTCAATCCCCGGACACTTTTCTTCGCATAATTGCCGTTGGGGAATCTCTAAACACATTTGCTCGTATAACCAAACGCTGGGATGAAAGTATCCATGTGGTGACAGTGTTTCTAACAATTCGTCTAGAGCAATTTCTCTTTCTGCCAAAAATTCTTGCTCAATATTGGCTTCTTCATCTAACCAAATAATTTCTGAAGGGTTGAGCGACATCCGATAGTTGTATTGCTGCAAGCAACGGTTACAGGTCAAAGTTATGATTGTTTCAGCCTTTGCCGCTACTTGTAAGTAATTACCGCAATGCTGGACGCGAATATTGCCGCGAACCGGGGTTAAAGTATCTAGACCGGGTAGAAATTCTTTGAATTCTATTTCTTCTACTGGTTTTGACGCTTGAGCAAGCTGAGGAATATAAATTGCGTCCATATCATTTACCGTTAATTTATTTTTAATAATGCAAATAAGAAGAGGATGGGGAAGAAGTTTTGATTTCTTCCCGAACCCTCACCTAATTACCATGCTGCTGGACGTACAACCAAATGGCGATGCGGTTCTTTACCTTGGCTGAAGCTTTCTAAATCTTCAAAGTCCTTCAATAAAGTATGGACTTGACGACGTTCGGCTGAACTAAGGGATTTAACTTCTACTTCTTGTCCGGTATTACGGACTCGATCAATTACTTCTTCTATCATGCCGCGAATTTCGGCTAATCTTTGAACGCGGTAGCCGTTTAACTCTATTGTATAAGATGCTTGATCGTCCGGTTCTTGGTTCAAGTTCAGAATAGAATTTGCTAGATACTGAATAGCATCTAGCACTTTGCCATCGCGTCCAATTAAAGACTCAATTTGATTTTCGGTTAAATTGGATTCCTCAATTGTCAACCAATAGCTATTAAGAGAAAGTGGGTCTTTTTCTCCCAAAGTGTTTTCCTCTTTATGGCTTTTAATTTCCACCGAGAACCCAGATAATTGCAGCAGTTTTTTTGACCACTGCTCGGCGCGTTCTATCCGAGTATCGCTCATGATTAACTTGTTGCTTTCTTTTTATTACTTTTCGGCTCAAACGCTATATTTTTTTCTTCATCTTTTTTCGCTTCTTTGGCTTGTTCTTCCACTATTTTTTGTGCTTTTTCTGACAAAGGCTCGCGAGAAAGTACGTAGGTTTGTGCGGTTTGGAAGATGTTACCAATTACCATATACATCAATACACCAGCAGGTAAGGGGAAGAATAAAAACATCCCAGAAAATAGAACTGGAGTAATTTTATTTACAGTATCCTGCTGCGGATTTGCACTTGCACTTGTATTATTTTGTCCGGAAATCAACTGGCTGACGTAAAGTGAAACGCCGAACAGTCCAATCATTGAGACTATATCCCAACGAATCCCGCCATCATCATCAAATGCGCCGACTCGACCCAAAGCCTTGATAAACAAAAATCCCGTATCTGCTGCTAATCCAGGAATACTCCCCTGAATAGTCACATCTCCGGGCTGCAACGCTTCCACATTGCCTTCAGCGTCAATAGCGATCCGTTCTTCTCCCTTGGTTACTTTCCACTGAGGAACGATCTTTTTCTCAGTTTCGGGGTGCTGTGCCAAAACTTCGTCAAACGGCTTACCATCAACCGTCTGATACTGAATCTTGGTGTGTTCCCCCACGGCTAGCTTGTTACCTCCGGGAAGAATCGCAGCTACCTTGATGCGATCGCCTTCATCAACGTAAATACTTTGCGGCTTTGTCGCAAATGCGGCTGGTTGAATCCGTTCAATTTGTTCGCTAGGCAAAATCTGTAGATTTACATTGTAGTTTGCAGTAGCAAAGGGCGAACCCCGCAAAGTTGCAAACAACGCTAGCAGTACCGGCATTTGCAAAAGCAAGGGAGCGCAACCTGCAAGAGGATTACCGAATTCTTTTTGAGCATTCATCATCTCCTCTTGCTGCTTTTGCGGGTCGTCTTTGTATTTTTCTTTGACTTCAGCCATCTTCTTCTGCATGACTGGCTGTACAATCTTCATTTCACGCATATTGCGTATCGACCCTGCACTCAAAGGATAGAGTGAAAAGCGAATGATTAATGTTAGAGCAATAATCGCCAATCCATAACTCGGCACAATGCTATAGAACAAGTCTATGATTGGCAGCATTACATTGTTCGAGAGGAACCCAATACCAAAATCCATTATTTTGAATTCAACCTGAGCGACTGCAAATTAACTGAATCTAATTTATCTAAATCTTTCTGAAAAATGCTAATAGCTACCCTACGGATAGCCGCACATTTTCCAATCTACTGATAGTGCGATCGGCTTTGTAAATAATAAAGATAATATTACCAATTCAAAATAATTCAAAACTAAAAATTATTTTTAAAATTTGTATTGTGCATTTTGAATTGATTAATCCTTATAATCCACGAAAATGACTCTTAATGTTCGAGTTACTTTTTATTCGCATCCGCAAACTTGGGATTTCTAGTAGCTACCTGTTGCGAAATATAACTTTCAAGTTCCCGAAACTTAGGAAGCGCTCTTAATTCTAAACGGCTGCCATCTCTAAGAGTTAGCACCATATCGCCCCATAAGCCAACACCACGGGGAACTGAGGCTATTTTCACTACTTCCGAATAAATGATGTCCGTGCGATCGCGACCCATCCAACCACCAGTAACGGAAATGCGGCGATCGCTAATTCGGTAGCGCAGCCATAAGGCTCTCACAATCGAACCAACAGCTAAAGGCAAACCAACCACAGTCAGACCAATTAGTATACCTATAATTAAATCCCCAATATGAGGACCACCTTCATAATAAACTTCTTCACGAATGCCCATCAATGACCTCGGCTTTTACCAACAACTGCTCTAATTCTTGCAGAAAATCTTTGCTTTCGCACTCTTGTTGTGCGGCTGTTGGTTTTACTACTACCACTAATCGCCATTCGGAGGCTAATTTCGGCAATAATCCCGACAAAACACCCGCAATTTGCCGTTTCAAGCGGTTGCGGACTACAGCTTTTTTACTAACTTTGGTACTAATCGATATCCCAATTCGTGCTGGAGTAGTTTGCAGGGTTTGTTCTGGTTGATTTATGGGGGAAGTATCCGAAGAAGGCGATTTTTTACTACATGGTCGTAATGCTCTTAAAGTCATGTAACTACCATGAAAGCGAACTCCTTCCCGGAAAACTGCCTTAAAATCGTGTCGTGACCTTAATCGATTTGATTTAGGCAAAGCCACAGCTAAAAATCCATCCTTTTAACCGCGATCACACGCTCAAGCGATGACGACCTCTGCTTCTTCTAGCTCGGATCACATTTCTACCAGTCGGAGTTCGCATTCTCGCACGAAATCCAGATGTTCTCTTTCTCTTACGGCAAGTGCCGCCTAGCGTTCTTTTCATAAATTTTCCTTCCCGGCGACTTAATAAAAAATTACAATCTGTAATTTTACCATCAATTATGTAAAAGGTAAATAAAAGAGGAGGTGTTTCACAATTTTTTAGTTTGGAAGTCCCTTACGCACTATAGCTTCAAAATCATCGCAAAGTTTACTTACTAAATCTTCCATTTCCTTGAAAAAATAATCACCGACTTGCTGCCGATGTAAGAGACTGAGGCTTGTGATTCAAAGATTAAAATATAATTAGCAAAGATAAGTTTTTGTTTATTAGAGGTTTGATGATGACTTTACAAGAAATTATTAATTCTATTGAAAGTTTGCCTACAGAAGAACGAGAGTATTTGTTTGAATTTCTCCGTAAAAAAAAGCAGGAATCCAAAGGAGATGATTTTTGGCAGGGATTACAAAAGTTTACAAGCGTAATCCAAAGTGAGGAGATTATTTTTACTGATGATGATTTCGCTGACTTACGAGATCGGAGTGTGGGAAGAGAGATCGAACTATGAGCCTGAAATACTTACTTGATACAAATATTCTCTCAGAGCCAGCACGTCCTATTCCTAATGCCAATGTTTTGCACAAACTAAATATTCATAAAGCAGAAATTGTTGTTTCTAGCATTGTTGTGCATGAACTTTTATATGGTTGTTTGCGGTTGCCAGAATCCAAGCGAGAACAGTCTCTTTGGAATTATATTCGTGAATCTGTATTGAACTTACCAATACTTGATTATGATTTAAAGGCAGCACAATGGCACGCCCAAGAAAGGTCTAGATTATCCAAAATTGGCAAAACTCCTGCTTTTGTAGATAGTCAAATTGCGAGTATTGCTTATTGTAATAATTTAATTTTGGTAACTAATAATATTTCTGATTTCAAGTTTTTTGATGATTTGATGCTTGAAAATTGGTTTGTTGTATAGCACTAAAATTTGATAAGCCTGTAACCCCAAAATCTGTGAAATCTTTTTTATCCGTGATTCAGACTTTTATTTTCCCGGTGACGACATCATTAATTAGGGTTTTACGGAATTCTTTGAGTTTCTCGATTTGGGTGTTGATGGTTTGGATTATTCGATCAATTTGGGCGGTTATTACTCATGAAGTTCGTGCTTTATATTGCATTGAGATACGCAAGTGTAATTAGCGATTGCTCTTTGGGAAAAAGTTTTTGGTTTACTGATAAACGTTGTAGCCTTGCCCCTTATCCTCAATCAACCCAGTCAAATCTTCCGATGCAATCTCCGCTAATGCTGCTTCGCCAATCTCCGCCTTTAACTCATCAAACATCCTTACCAAGCGGCTTTCAATCATCACCAACGCAAAAAACGGCATCATATAGGAGGGCCATTCCGACTCCTTGATACCGCTTCCCCTGAGCAAATCGGCAGTTGCCCAGATATTTGATTCGTATTGGAGGATATTGTTGACACTCATGCAGCAGTTTTTGGCTCAAGGGTAGAAATCAGTAATACCCATTTTGGCTTTAGAGTGTGATAATTTACAAGCAACTTTAGATTTTTTTACAGCACAATTCTGCGTAAATAAGGTAGATTGTCCCTGCTCCTTGACTTGTAACGATATGTTCTGTACCTCCAAAACATGAAATCGGCTGTATATCTGAAGCCAGGGATTTGCGATCGCAATGGGTGGATTTCGGATTTTTAATCTTCAATCCAAAATCCAAAATCTAAAATCCAAAATTGATTTAATTAATGCCGATAATCCAAGTTCCTACATAGCGGGTAAGCGCTGTTTTATCACCAGGAGATTGAATTAAGCAGTTGAAGTAGAAGGTTCCGGGGAAATCTGGATTTTCGACGTTTGATAAAATCAACTCGACGCTTTTACCAGCGGGAATGGCTTCTTTTGGATAAATTTCAATTACTTTACCTTCTTTATCCCATTTAACTTCGGAGACAGCAACTTTCTTGCCTTTCTTTCCTCCGATCTGAATTTCAATTTCTTTGGTATCAAATTCCCCAGTGTAATAATCTGGATAAGCGATCACAAACTTTTCAACCGCCATACCTAATTTTTTGCCGGGAATTCTCAAGCGGTATCTGTCCCAGTCGTTTCTCTGACCGCCAAAGTCTAATCGGTATGATAGCTGATTTTCGCTCTTGACACCGCTAAACAAGGTTAACCCTGGTAAACCTTGCGCGTAGGTGATAGCAGATGGCATTCCGGCAAGCAAAAAGCCCGTTACGGCTACAGCAGAAAGTAAACGTCGCATAATAATCACTCCTCTGGCAGAAATTGTTGTATAAAGGCAGTACGAAGTTAACGCTCGTAACTAAGACTTTACTACTGAATCCTAAATCTTGGACGTAAGTTACTTACAAAAAGTGTCTTTAACCGTATAAATATGTAAAATGTTAAGTTAATGATTTATTTAAGCACTTAAAAACAATTTAATTTACCGAGGTTAACTAAAATATACCCAAATAAGTATTTAGACGCTTATATTAAATGCATGATTTTTCATCAGACAAAATTAATTTAAGTTGATGAGAAATAAAATGTAATGAAAATTTGATAGTGTTTCCAAATGTGTATAAGTGTTTCGAGAATGAAGTATTTTGTTAAAAAAATTGAAATATATAATCGAACAATTATTAGTTAATTACGTTATCTTCAAAGGGACAAGTTTGATCTAACAGGGTTATTTTTGCTGCTTATTTGCTTGATTGCATTTTTGTTGTTTATAAGCAAATCTAAGCGAAGCTAAATTATTATTGAATTATTCAAGTTCGACGAGTTTATAAATGATATAAAGAACAAAAAATTAATTATGTAAAAGTAAAATTGGTTTTGCTTCATCCTCAATCCCGAAAAAAAGTTAAACATAGGACACTGAATTTGAGAATAAACTGACGATGAAGCATAATTAAGTTTACAGGAATGGCCGCAAGTGTCACAAAACTCGGATGGTGCCGTACACTCACCGTCTTATTACTAGGTTGATAATTAGTCTGTGTACTAGCAACGGCAATAAAGGGGGATATTATCTACGCCCCCTCAACCGCCTCCCCTACAAGAAAAATATGCCTTTTTGCTAAGTCCTAGTTTAATTAAGAGGCTTTACTTGGTTTTCATAGTTTATTGGCGATCGCCATTCTAGATTGACTGACAAAAGTCTGTTGTTAGCAATGGTAGGGGATAAAATGACAGCGCGTTTATTGCTTTAATGCAAGATATTTTCACTTTTGCTAAAAAATAATTCGTCATATTAGGAGAATTCATGAGAATCGCAGTTGCTAAAGAAATAGAAGCTCGCGAACGCCGTGTAGCATTAATACCAGATGTAGTTTCAAAGTTAGTCAAACAAGGTTTTGAGGTATGGATCGAATCGGGTGCTGGTGAAAAAGCATTATTCAGCGATTCTGATTACGAAGCGGCTGGAGCGACAGTTATTTCTGATACTGCGTCATTGTGGAGTGAAGCAGATATCCTGCTCAAAGTCAGTCCCCCGCAACAACGAGAAGATGGTAGCTCGGAAGTTGATTTATTGAAAGAAGGCAGCATATTAATGGGATTTCTGAATCCTTTGGGGAATCCATCACTCATTGAGCAACTAACACAACGCAAAGTAACTGCTTTTAGTATGGAAATGATTCCCCGCAGTACCAGAGCGCAAAGTATGGATGCTTTGTCTTCCCAGGCTTCAATTGCGGGTTACAAGGCAGTATTAATCGCCGCTGAAGCCCTACCAAAGTATTTCCCGATGCTAACAACCGCTGCGGGTACGATCGCTCCGGCAAAAGTATTTGTCATGGGTGCGGGTGTGGCTGGGTTACAGGCGATCGCCACTGCTAGACGTTTGGGAGCGGTGGTAGAAGCTTTTGATATTCGTCCCGCTGTTAAAGAAGAAGTGCAGAGTTTGGGTGCGAAATTTGTCGAAGTTAAATTAGATGAAGAAACAGCCACCGCAGGGGGTTACGCTAAAGAAATTTCTGAAGAAAGCAAAAAGCGTACTCAAGAAGCCGTTACCGAGCGCGTAAAAAATGCAGATGTCGTAATTACTACTGCTCAAGTACCGGGTAGAAAAGCGCCTCGATTGGTCACAGAAGAAATGATTGCCCAAATGAAGCCCGGTTCGGTAATTGTGGATTTGGCAGCAGACCAAGGCGGAAATGCAGCTTATACAGAACCTGGTGGTAATGTAGTTAAAAACGGCGTGACAATCATTGGTCCAATTAACTTACCATCATCAGTTCCAGTTCATGCCAGCCAGTTGTATTCAAAGAATCTAGTTTCATTGATGAATTTACTGGTAAAAGACAAGGCTTTGAATCTTGATTTTGCAGACGATATTGTAGATGCGGCTTGCGTCACCCATAACGGTGAAATTCGCAATCAAAGGGTAAAAGATGCTTTGCAAGCTTTAGTTACTAAATAGGTAATTGGTAATTGGTAATGGAAAATAATTTTTATCAACTACCACTCGCCGCAAAGTGGGGCGTGTATCAGTGGAAAATTCATAAATCTAGGAGTTTTTTTGAGATGACAGAAGCATTAATTGCTGCTTTATTTGTGTTTGTTTTGGCTTCTTTTATTGGGTTTGAAGTCATTAATAAAGTCCCACCAACTTTACACACGCCTTTGATGTCTGGTTCTAATGCAATTTCTGGAATTGCTGTTCTAGGGGCAATTGTGGCTTCTGGTGCGAAGGAATCCAATATCTCAGTAATTCTTGGTTTGATTGCAGTGGTATTAGCAACTATTAACGTTGTCGGCGGTTTTCTTGTTACCGATAGAATGCTGCAAATGTTTAAGAAAAAAGCGAGCTAGATATTGGTTAGGAGTGAGCAGTTAAGAGTAAGGAGTAAAATACAATTGTACTCATTACTTTTAACTTTTAATTCATGGCTAATAATCAACTAAATTTCAAGCACTAACTACTAATAATTAACAAATTATGAGCGATTTTCTCCCAACTGGAATTCAGCTAACTTATTTAGTTGCTGCGTCTTTGTTTATTCTGGGTTTAAAAAAGTTAGGTTCACCTGCTACGGCACGAAACGGTAATACGATCGCCGCTGTGGGGATGTTGTTGGCGATCGCCGCGACTCTCCTCAATCAACAGGTGTTGAATTATCAAATGATTCTGTTGGGTTTGGCGATTGGTTCGGCTGTAGGTGCGATCGCCGCTTATACGGTGCAGATGACGCAAATGCCCCAAATGGTCGGTTTACTCAATGGTTTAGGTGGTTCTGCTTCGGCTCTGGTGGCGGTTGCAGAGTTTTGGCGGTTGCTGGAAACTTCTCAACCGATTGGTTTGGATGTAAATATTTCGATGCTGTTGGATGTATTTATCGGCGGTATCACTTTTACGGGAAGTACGGTTGCCTTCGCTAAGCTGCAAGGTATTCTCAAAGGTACGCCGATTACCTATCCTTTACAGCAACCTTTAAATATTTTGCTGCTGGGTGCTTATATTGTCGGCAGTGGATTTTTAATTGTAGACCCTTACAATTTACCCGTGTTTTTAGGGATAGTTGGCATTTCATTACTGCTAGGTGTTTTGTTCGTCATTCCTATCGGTGGTGGAGATATGCCGGTAGTAATTTCGCTATTGAACTCGCTTTCTGGCTTGGCTGCTGCTGCTGCTGGTTTTGTGGTGATGAACAATATGTTAATCATCTCTGGTGCATTGGTAGGAGCCAGCGGTTTAATCCTGACCCAAATTATGTGTAAGGCCATGAACCGTTCTTTGTTCAGCGTGTTATTTAGTGCTTTCGGTACAGATGGTGGTGGTGGTGCTGGTGCTACTGGTGGTGTAACCGACCAAGTTGTTCGCAGCATTGATGCAGAAGAAGGTGCGATGATGCTGGGTTATGCTCGGTCTGTAGTGATTGTTCCCGGTTATGGGATGGCTGTTGCTCAAGCACAGCACGGCGTTCGCGAGTTGGCTGACCAGTTAGAGCGGATGGGTGTAGACGTTAAGTATGCCATTCATCCGGTAGCTGGAAGAATGCCGGGACATATGAATGTATTATTGGCTGAAGCAAACGTTCCCTACGAACAGCTTCACGATATGGAAGATGTCAACCCCCAATTTGAACAAACTGATGTTGCTTTGATTATTGGGGCAAATGATGTAGTTAATCCAGCAGCCAGAAGCGATAAAAATAGTCCGATTTATGGTATGCCTATTTTAGAAGTTGATCGCGCTAAGCAAACGATTGTGATTAAGCGCGGCATGAGTAAAGGTTTTGCAGGTGTTGATAATAGCCTGTTTTATAAAGATAAAACCTCGATGCTTTTTGGTAGTGCGAAAGACATGGTAGGTAAGTTAGTGTCTGAAGTTAAGCAGTTGTAAAACTGTAAAATAATGACGGGGGAATAGATTTTTATTGGGATGCTCCCAATTTTGAACAAATATTTGACCCGACACCCGGTCAGGGTATAGCTATACAAACAAAGCCCACGTAGGTGGGCTTATTAAATGTAGCCCCACTCTTCAAGAGTGAGGGCTATTTGGCTTTCGCTCAAAGATTTACAGCGCTAATTTAAAAAATAAAACTACAATACATAAATATTATTAATAGTCAATCCCTAAATTTGATGAAATTTCTATTTATATTCGATGAAGTTTATCTGGATATACCCTTGAAATGTTTGCAATAATTTATACTTGAGTTAATAAGGACTGCAATAGTTGAAGATAACTTGAATACTTTTGTCTTTTGCTCAACATAATTTTCAACTTATCTTTAATGCATTTTCAAGATTAGATGATTTGAGTCCGCAAGTACAAACAATGCGTGCTTAATTTACCTATAGGTTATTTGTTGAATTATTAATATTGTGCAATGTAATTCCTAAATTTAGGAAGAGAATCCTAATAATAAGTTAAAAGTCTTGTTAAAACGTTCTTTTATTCTGTATAAGAACGTAATTTTCGTGTCTCTAATCTCGGAGTTTAGCTAACTGAAGTCTTGCGAATAACTACTTGTTAAAGTCAGCCATAATTATGTTAAAAGGACGTTACGAAGAAATAAGCAATCGCGAATACGTAGAACAATTATTATTTAGACTTGTTAGTGATGAGAGTAATTCTGCCGATGCAGTGGTTTTCTACGGACGATTGGGAATTGGAAAATCAACTCTTTGTAAGGCTTTGTATAATCAAGTAACAGAATCAGGTTTATACAGCACAATTATTAATGGAACGGAAATACTTAATAATTATGTCATCTCAAGTTCTGCAAACGCAGCTTTATTTGAGTTGGGAAAATGCTTACTAAAAAATAATTCTGATATAAGTAGTTTTGAAATAATATATCTACTGTATCAAGCACTGACAAATTCATCAATTGCTCAAGAAAACCAAATATTACCAATTATTGAAGTAGTTAAAAAAGGTTTATACCAATTTCCATTATTGGAATATACTAAAATTTTCGGTAGTAATTCAAATAAACGTGAATTTGAATCAGTATTGCTTGGAGATAAAATATTTTCTTGTTTGAACTGGTTTTTTATCCAGCAAACAGAAACAATTCGTCAATGGTGGAAGTTGCGGGGTAGTCAATATTTACAAGAGTTAAAAAATTGTGCAAATTTACAAGAAATTTTGGAATTACTACCTATACTTCTAGCACGAGATTTACAGCTACATTTTTCAGAAAGTCGTAAAAAAGCAGTAATTTTTATTGATAATTATGAATATTTAACCGATGCTGGGAATAAGTGCAATTGGTTAAAGGATTTAATTAATTTAGTTAAACCCAGTTCTGGAATATTATGGGTTGTTTTTGCAGAAAAGCCAGTTGATTTAACAAATCATACTCAAAATATCCCGCTTCAAAGTTTGACAGATAGCCAATGTAAGGCAATTGTACAGAAATCAGGTATTAATAACTTAGAAATTTCGCAACTGATAATTCAAGCATCTGGGGGTATTCCTCTGTATCTGCATTTGGGAATAGAAACTTACCTATCACTTGTAAAGCAAAAAACTCCCCATATTGAAGATTTTGGTGATAATATTTCAGAAATTGTACCGCAACTAAATGCAGCTTGGGATTGGTACGAACAAAGAATCTGGCAAATTTTATCTAACTGTGATAGTTGGGATGAGGTGTTGTTTGCAAAATTGATGAGTCAATTTGAAATTGCCAACTGTAACTGGATCTGTGATTGTTGGGGTAAACTATTTCACAAAGTTGTCAAATCACCCTTTGTAGAATCAAATTCACAAGGATTCTGTTTGCACCCAATTGTGGGAAAATACTTGTATCACAATCAGCCGGAGAATTTACTGCAATCTGTTAATTGTTGGCTGTATGAATATTATCAAAGTGATACCTCCGGTGAGCTTCGCTTAACGCAATTACAGTTAACCCTGGTAAAGCTACTCGAACATGGTTTAAATCAACAGCAACAAGTAGGTAAACATCAGTTTTCTGCTGTCATGCTGCAATCTTTACTCAAATATCAACAAAATGCTTTACTCTTTGCTTTACTAGGTAAATCTCTTTCGGCTTTAGGAGATTACGAACAAGCAATAATTGCATTAGAAACAGCGCTCTCTTTATGGGATGCTGATATTGAACAAAATCTTGTTGCAACTGTAGAATTACATTTAGCAATTTGTTACCTAAAAGTTTTACGTAATGCAGATGCCGATCGCGCTGCAAAAAATGCATTTCACATCCGCACAACTCAATTAGATCGTAATTCTATTGAAATAGCCGAAGTCTTAAATATTCAAGTAGAAATTGCTGTCCTTAAAGAAAATTATTCAGAAGCATTAAAGTTAAGTCAGCAGGCTTTACAGATATTGGAATCTCATCAAAACGTCGAATATTTACAGCTTGCTCACACTAAGTTTACCACCGCTTGGTTAAACGCGATCGCCAAAAATCTGGATACAGCTTCAAAGCAGTTTAAACAAACTTTGGATATCCTCCACCTTGCAGATCGAAACCACCCCCTAGGATTTTTCTGTCACGAGATGCTAGGCAATATCTACCAAAAAATGGGTTACTTTAGATATCAGCAAGCTTATGAGGAGTACAAGCTAGCATTAGAAACCGCCGAAATTAGCTTTGGTTTGACACATCCGCAAACCTTACAACTAATTACTGGTATAATAAATTTTTCCCGCATTCGTGGCGAATACGATACAGTAGATATTCTCACACAACGCCGCCATGCCAACATGGAAATTAGTAATTTTGAAGAAACACCTGCTGCTGCTGACAGGCTGAATAAAATGGGTTGCTTACTTTATCAACAAGGAAATTTTGCTTGTTCTGAAAATTTATTACAGCAAGCGCTAAAGATTAATTGTAAAATCCTGAGCGAACAGCATCCTCAGACAGCCGAAAGTTTCCATAACCTAGGACTAATTTACAAATCTCAAAAAAGATATGATATTGCACAAGGGTGTTTTGAACAAGCTCTGCAAATTCGTTCTCAAATGCTGGGAGAAGAACATCCTACCACCGCTAACAGTTTAAATAGTTTAGCTGCACTTTACTGTTGTATGGGGAAATACTCACAAGCGGAACCCCTTTTACAGCAAGCATTAAAAATCTGCCAAAACAAATTTGGAGAAATGCATCCCCATACGGCAACAACCTTAAATAATTTGGCACAAATGTATCTTTGTCAAGGAATTAAAGCCAAAGCTGAACCGATTTTTCAACAAGCATTAGATATTTGTATTGCTGTTTTGGGGAAAGAACATTCTCATACCAAGACCGTACAAAGCAATTTGAATCGATTACATAATGAGGGAGATCGAGGAGTTGGAGAATTTAACTAATTAACTAAATTTGAAAAACATCAACATATATTTTTTTATCTGCTCTGATTCGGCGATCGTTAGGAGAATCGTAAAATACCATCAAGCTATCTTGTTCCCCCCAGCAGGAATACAGCGCTAATCCTTCAGCATGGTCGGAACCAATGGTAAAAGGTAAGTCAAACAAGGGATATAAGCTATCCTCATGTTGCTGGTGAATATTATCATTGCTACTCGCATCATTTACAGCATTTTTCCAGCGAAATACCTCCATTTCTCCTTCAACAGCCATTGTTGGGCCAGCTAAAATAATTAAATCTGAATCTTGCAAACATAATTCTCGTATCCCCAAACCGTTCAAATCGAGAAAATGCTTTTTGTATTTTGCACCGCGATCGGTAATTTCTTGCAGCACCAGCACACCCGGTTCGGATTCTGTTAATTGTAATTCAAGAATTAAAGCCCATCCCCGTAATACAGGTCCTCGTAAACCGAGAAAAAGGCGGTTATTACTTGCTATTGCTAAACCTTCAATATCCAAACCGTTATCTTTAGAAGGTATTCCACTAGTAATAAATGGTTTTAAATGTACATCTTCTTTTAACGCTTCAAATAATAAATTGCGATCGCCAATTGTTTGCAAACAAGCTGCGCTTAAAGTTTCTCCTTCAACAGGAACGCAAGATTTAATTAATTCACCATTCACAACAGGAATTCTTGCCAAAATAAAACGGTTTAGGTCGGTAGTAATAGTAGCAAGTCGAGATAAATCTGTTTCTAAATCTTTGCCTTTGGGCTTCTTTCTTTTAGTACTGTGAGAACCAGTCAACCACAGATATCCATCCCTAAAATCCATACCTTCAATATCAATTTCATCATCATTAAATAGCTTGATATAATCCTTTAATAAAAAACGTTGATGTTTACCATAACTATGACAATCAATAGGAGAAAGACGCTCAACCCCCACCATTTCATCAGAACCAATCCACAAACTACCATCATCGCTAAAAGTAGCAGCAGAAATATCGCTGACAATATCATCACTTCTCTGCTCGAAGTGGAGTAAAACGCGAGTTAATAAAAAAGATTCAAGTTGTGACATAAAGCTTTATCTATTTGAAATACATCATAAAATTGAACGGCAGTTAATAAACATTATTCAATGACTAGGTTCCCATACGACCAGTTCGCGAAGGATTATCTTGAAGAATTATTACAACCATTAGGAAAAATAGAAACCAGTAAGACAGTACCGGCAGAGATCCGGGAAATTGACGTTTACTTTGCGCCTTCGTCTCAACCTACCACAGATACAATACAATTGGGATTGTTAGGACAATTAGCCGAGAAACCCGCACTTATAGAACCATTTAGAAATGCGGTAAAAATCTCAGAAATGCGTAGCTGTATGAACAAGTTGTTCTATATTATTGCCGATATAGAACGTCAAAACAAACGCGATAATATCCCCACCCAAGAAGACGATTTACCCAAACTGTGGATTTTATCTCCTACAGCATCTACAACGATATTAGATGGATTTAAAGCCAGTCTCGACGAAGAAAATTGGGGTGCAGGAGTTCATTTTTTAGGAGACTATCTCAAAACCGTAATTATTGCCATTCATCAGCTACCTTGTACACCAGAAACATTGTGGTTAAGGCTTTTAGGCAAAGGTAGAGTACAACAACGAGCCATAGAAGAATTAGAAGCACTTCCCCAAAATAATCCCCTACGGGATAAAGCAATTGATTTATTATTGAGTTTAAAGACCCAAATAGAAATTAGACAAAATCCAGAAGAAGAGGATAAGGAGTTACTAATGAATTTATCACCGATTTATCTAGAAAGATTAGCAGCAGCGGAACAAAAAGGACGTAACGAAGGAATACAAGAAGGACGTAACGAAGGTATACAACAAGGACGTAACGAAGGTATACAACAAGGACGTAACGAAGGAATACAAAATGAACGTCGTATAGTTATAGAAAATTTATTACGAGCCAGATTTGGTGCTTTAGATGACGAATTAGAAGCAATTATTCAACCATTATTAGCATTAACTCCAGAAGAATTTTCTCCGTTGTTAATCCAATTGTCCCGTGAGGAATTGATTTCGAGATTTATAAGATAATATTATAACTACGATTTAGCTTGTTATTTTTTACTAAATATAAGCTAAATCAAGTCCAGAAGAAGAGGATAGGGAGTTACTGATGAATTTATCACCGATTTATCTAGAAAGATTAGCAGCAGCTAAACAAAAAGGACTTAACGAAGGAATACAACAAGGACGTAACGAAGCAATACAAAATGAACGTCGTATCGTTATAGAAAATTTATTACGAGCCAGATTTGGTTCTTTAGATGACGAATTAAATTCAATTATTCAACCACTATCAGCATTAACTCCAGAAGAATTTTGTCCGTTGTTAATACAATTGTCCCGTGAGGAATTGATTTCAAGGTTTAGATAACAGTCAGTTTTTTTCTTAACAAGGATACATTACCAAAGTTAATCTGATAAAACAGCTTTTTGCACAGCATCTTGATAAATCGGTAAAATCCTTGTTTCCTCTTTGGAAGAAAGTTGAATAAAAAACCAAAAATAATCAACGATCATATAATTTTATCCTCATAAAGTAACTGATTTAAAAAACCGCAGAGACGCGGAGAGCGCAGAGGAAGAGATAAAGAGATATGGATTATTTTGGAGTAAGGGAAAAGTATTCTAAGAATGTAAACGATAATAAATAAATATTAATATTATAGTAAAAGCACTGGAATCTTAATATGCAAACAGTTCAAAAGTCCGCAACAAAAGCTTGGTCGCAAGCGTTCAAACAACCCGCGACGGAATTTCCCTTAACTCCACTTTCAATAATTGAAGGTGAAATTCCCGCAAGTTTAAATGGTACGCTTTACCGCAATGGTCCGGGAAGATTGGAACGTGGGGGTATTTCTGTAGGACACTGGTTTGATGGAGATGGTGCAATTCTTGCCGTACATTTTAATTCCAGTTTCCCTCCTTCAGAAGGGGGGACTAAGGGGGGTAATGCATCAGCTGTTTACCGTTATGTACAAACCGAGGGATTTAAAAAAGAAGAAAGTGCGGGTAAATTGCTTTACGGTAATTATGGGATGACAGCACCGGGAGCAGTTTGGAATCAGTGGTTAAAGCCAATTAAAAATGCTGCAAATACTTCGGTTTTAGCGTTACCCGATAAACTTTTAGCTTTGTGGGAAGGTGACAACCCCCATGCATTGGATTTACAAAACCTCGATACTTTTGGAAAAGATGATTTGGGGGGATTGGATAATGGGTTAGCTTATTCCGCACATCCAAAAGTTGATTCTCAGACTGGGGAAATTTTTAATTTTGGTGTGTCACCTGGATTAAATGCAACTCTAAATATCTACAAAAGCGATTGTACGGGAAAGATTATTAAAAAAGCTGCACATCAAATTGATGGTGTACCTTTAGTACATGACTTTGTTTTAGCAGGAGGATATTTAATATTTTTTATTCCTCCAGTGCGGTTAAATTTATTAATGCCTGCAATTGGATTAAGTTGCTATAGTGATGCGCTACAATGGCAACCAAGTAAAGGAACTCAGATTTTAGTTTGCGATCGCGATTCTTTAGATATTATCAGCCGTAGCGAGACAGAACCCTGGTTTCAATGGCATTTTTCTAACGGTTATATAGACGATAGTGGTGCGGTAATTGTCGATATCGCGAGTTATCAGGACTTTCAAACAAATCGATATCTTAAGGAAGTTGCGACAGGAAAAACTCATACTGCGGCAAAAAGTAGCCTAACGCGAGTCAACTTAAATCCGCAAACTGGTAAAGTAAGTAATATAGAAACATTATTTGATAGACACTGCGAATTTCCGACCGTACCGCAGCAAAATGTCGGAAAATCTTCTCGATATACTTATCTTTCCACAGTTAAGGAAGGTACGGATATTAGTAAAGAGATATTAAATAGTATTGCTCGCTTTGACCATCAAACAAATAGTATTACCGAAGCAAACTTTGGCGAAAATCTTTATCCTTCCGAACCAATTTACGCGCAAGGTTTTCTTCTAACGGTTGTCTACAATGGCAATTCAGATAGTAGCGAAGTATGGATATTTGATGCAGATAGGTTAAATGAAGCACCAGTTTGTAAATTGAGTTTACCTAGCGTGATTCCTCCCGGTTTTCATGGTACTTGGAAAGAATAGAATTAATCGCAAGGTAGATTTGATAATAAAATAAAAGCTTCACTCAATTACACAAATTGCGATCGCTTTTATCAAAACTGGCACTATTTTTCAGATAATCTTGTACCCACTTGCAGCCCGGTATCAATGGATCTATGAGCGCACTTTGGTTATTATCCCACAGAATGACTATCTTATCCTCACCTGCGGATGCAATGGTATTACCATCTGGGCTGAAGGATACTTCTCTTAACCCTTGCTCATGTCCTCTTAGGGTTGCAAGCAAGATTCCGTTAGAGTTCCAAAGTTTAATGTTGTTGTCACCCCCTGCTGAGGCAATAATTTTACCGTCAGGACTGAAAGATATTCCCCTCACCCCATCACTGTCTGCTTTGAAATTTTTTACGAATTGACCTTTAACTTTCCAAAGCTTAATACTGTTATCCAAGCCCCCTGAAGCAATCGTTTTACCATCTGGACTAAAGGAAACTGCAAATACGGAGTCTTTATGGGGTAAAGTATGCAATAAAGTACCATCTACTTTCCATAATTTAACAGTTTCATCCAAACTCGCTGAAGCAATCGTTTTACCATCGGGACTAAAAATAACTTTTCTAACTTCATTGCTATGTCCTTGGAGTGTCTTAAGTAATTTCCCGTTAATATCCCAGATTTTGATGGTACTATCCATACTTGCTGAAGCAATTTTTTGACCATCTGGACTGAAAGCGACTCCCCAAACTCCTTTATTATGTCCTTTGAAGTCTCGCAACCAAGTGCCATTCGATTTCCAAAGTTTGATAGTTTTATCATCCGAAGCTGAAGCAATTATCTTACCATCTGGGCTGAAATCTACCCCCAAAACGCCAGCATCATGTCCTTCTAAGGTCGAAAGCAAACTGCCATCTTGATTCCAAATTTTAATAGTTGTATCATCTGAAGCCGAAGCAATTGTTTTGCCATCTGGACTAAAACGCACTCCGATAACTGCTTTGTTATGATTTTTAAGAACTTGAAACAAACCGTTGTTAAGTTTCCACAGTTTAACGGTTTTGTCCTCGCTCGCTGAAGCTATAGTTTTGCTATCTGGGCTAAAAGCCACCCCCCTCACCCTATCGCTGTGACCTTCCAAAGTTTTTAGTAACTTACCATCATGATTCCAAATATTGACAGTGCTATCCCAACTTGCTGAAGCAATTTTTGTGCCATCTGGACTGAATACTACTTGCCAAACTTTATCGCTATGACCTCGGAAAGTATTTAATTCTCCACCGTACACATTCCAAATTTTTACGGTTTTATCTCCACTTGCCGAAGCAATTTTTTGACCATCTGGACTAAATTGCACTGAGTAAACTTTGTCTTCGTGACCTTTGAGAGTATTTAATTTTTTACCATTTTGATTCCAGAGTTTAATGGTGCCATCTCCACTGGCTGAAGCAATCATTTTACCATCGGGACTAAAAGCAACTGCCCAAATTTCATTATTGTGACCTTTAAACGTGTTTAACTCTTTACCATTTTGATTCCAGAGTTTAATGGTGCCATCTGCACTGGCTGAAGCAATAGTTTTACCATCTGGGCTAAATTGCACTGAGTAAACTTTATCACTGTGACCTTTGAGAGTATTTAACTCTTTACCATTTTGATTCCAGAGTTTAATAGTGCCATCTACGCTCGCAGAAGCAATAGTTTTACTATCTGGACTGAAAGCAACTGCCCAAATTTCATTATTGTGACCTTTAAACGTGTTTAACTCTTTACCATTGCGATTCCAGAGTTTAATAGTGCCATCTGCACTGGCTGAAGCAATAGTTTTACCATCTGGACTAAAAACAACCGCCCAAATGACTTTCTCATGTCCTGACAATCTGTTATATTCAACTACACTATAAACTGCCCGTTCTAAATTTTTAGTTGCCTCATTCTTAATATCTGTACTAATCCAAGTTAAATTTTGCGATTTTCGCTTTGTTCTTATTGCTGCTATAAGCGCATCTAGTTCACGATTTGAGCTTAAATACGCTTCCGAGGATGCACTAAGAGCTTTAATCTCATTCTTTACCGAATTTCGCCATTGCCACCAAGCCAACCCCGCCAAACTCAAGGCTAAAACCAAGCCAACAGAAAGTCCATAAATAGTAAATCGTCTTCTGCGCTTTTTGTTTTTGCTCTCGCGCTCTCGAAATTTTACACTCAACCGAATAAAACTCCTTTCCACCGAACTCAATTCCAAAAAACGTTGATTCTGCCAATCTTGGGCATCTGTAAGTGGCTTTCCTCGCAACAGCGCTCCTTCATCACAACCGCTACTTTCCCAAGTAAGCATCGCTACCCTTAACTGCTCTTGCCAGTAGCGAAAGTCTCTGTCCTGATGCATCCACTCTCGTAGTTGTCCCCAATTGCGAATCAGCGCTTCATGAACTATTTCCACGGTTTCTAAATTCGTTTTCTCGTCGTATCCCGTAACTACCAAACGAGCATCAGCCAAGCGAGTCACCAAGTTCCAATTTTCTGCACCTATTTCCTTTAAGGTGGCTACACGACGGGTGTCTTCCGTTCCAAAACCGGGATGCACCAGTTGGATAAAAATCCGCTGCGCTCTTTCTTTTTCTTCAAAGTTAAGCTGGTTATAGGCTTCCGAAGCATAACAAGCCAATGCCGCTTCTACTGCACCAATTTCATTGTAAGCAGCGTGGGTTAACTGAGCATCTTGCTGTTTTGCCCATAGCTGAGTTAAAGCAAACTCCAATAAAGGTAAATTTCCCGGATTTAGTTCTGATAAGATACGTTCGGTGAGTTTATCCTCGATTGTTACTCCTAGTAACTCCACAGGTTTTTCTATCGTCGCTTGCAGTTCGGAGTAGGTCATCGGGCCAAGTTTTAAGTCTGCATACTGCAATACATCAGCAAAGGGACGGTAAGACAGTGCTTGCCCAAGAAAGTCTGCCCTCAGAGTGATGACTAAAGTGAATCTATGACTATGACTTATTGCTTCTAGCAATCTATCTAAAAATGCTTTGCGTTCTTGGGAATCTCTACAAAGAGTATAAAGTTCTTCAAATTGGTCAGCAACCAGCAAAAAACAACCATTGGGATTTTCCGAAAGGATATTATCTACCAAATCCCGTAAACCATTCTCGCAATGTTGTAAGTCGGTAGTAAAGTTTCTAATATCTCGCAAGCGTTCGGTACGACTGAGGTTGTCTTCCTGCTGGGAAATAATCGCAGTTGCAAGATTAAATAAAGGTCTTTCACCCGGACGAAAGTCGATAATAAACCATTCCCCAGTATCTCGCAGACGCTTTACCAAACCAGCGAACACAACGCTAGATTTGCCACTACCGCTAGAACCAACAACCGCAACAAAGGGTTGATTTTGCACCGCATTCACCAACATCTGGGTGAAAGTTTCCCGCCCAAAAAAGAACCGTGCATCTTCTTCTCGGAAAGCAAATAAACCCCGGTAGGGACTAATTTTGGTAGGATGACGACCTAAATCCAACCAAACTGGTGGAGCTACACCAGGATTTTGACAGATTATGGGTAGCCAAGAAGCAGCAGGAAATTCATTCTCTAATCCTTGTAATCTTTTGCGTGCTTGCTTGACTGATAAATATAAAGGAAGCTGCTCAATGGCAAAATAGTCTAAAAAATACTCAAAGAATTTCTGAGCAACAAGATTTGGTACTGGCTCCCGCATCACAATCACTGTAGGAATATGCAATCTTTGCAATTCATCAGCCAATCCCAACCCATCGCAGGAATTAAAAATTGCTAATTTTAAACCTTTTTCAATTGCTTGCTTAAGAGCTTCTTTTAACTGTTCAATAGTTAAGCTATTATCTGTATTATTTTCATTAATATAAATCCGTCCCGTTTCTTCTTCCGTTTTACTATGACCTGCAAAAAACAGAATATCCCAACCTTTTGAATCCCAAAGGTAATTGTTAAATGTATTCCGTGAAGGTTTAACAAGAAACTCCACTTGTGCATCTTGCAGGCTTTCGAGAAATCTAGCTTCTGCTTCCAAATCAATATTTTTACTGTTGCCTAAAACTGCCAAAATCCTCACTTTATCTCTGGGAAATTTTGGCTGTCTTGAGCTTGCAATGCGTTGGTATTCAAGTTGAGAAAGAGCCATTGCGGCTTTGGGATAATCATCAAAAAAATCCCAGCAATACCAAGGTAATCGCCGTAGCAATGCATGATTAGTTTCAAGAATAATTCGTATTTCTTCTGTTGAGTTTAATGCCGAACGTAATTTACGGTCAATATTAAGAAACTCTACAGATTTTAGCCAATTATTGAGATATTGTTGTAATCCTGTACTTAAATTATTAAAGTCAATGCTAGAAACATTGGTAATACCAGTGACCTCAATTTCTATTTCGTCATCTTCATAAAATGTACGAGTACGCAGCCTAAGATCGAACAAACTTTGATAATTTAGCCGCCAATTTCTATAGAGTTGAGCAAGTTCTGGTGCTGGAGGTAAGGAGCCAATGAACTGCTCTGGAAGGGAATTACCCACTTCCCACAATCGAGCGGTAACTTGCTCGAATCCTTTTTCCAACTCGCCATTGCCTAAATTAATCACAACTAATTTACTCATGGCAACGTCAAACACCTAGTGAATTTAAAGGTACTGCGTCAAAACCTGCATCAAATTCAGATTATTTAATCAGGTTATTTAAAATAATCATCAACTAACTTCTGCGACGCTTTATTTAACTCTACCATCATAGCCATCCGTCATAATCCCAAAATTGGCACCGTGAATCTTTTCTGTCACTACCCAATCGGTTTTATTCAAAGTAATTCCATTGATTGATATTTTCGGGTATCTTTTCATAAGCTATATATTCCCCATCTTGAATATTGCTATCTGTGTTTTCCATGATTACTCCCTTTCCGCTCTATAATTACCTATCTCTCTTGTCTTGAAAAGTTGCTCATGGGGGGGAACCACGCTACTTCTCTCGTACTACGGGAACCTCCGCACCTTCTTTGGCTCCCCAAGACAGCACTTTTCGCTATCTCTTTCCTCTGCGTACTCTGCGCTCTAGTAAGGTTTTTTTATAGGTAAATCTTTCACCGGGAAGGGAGTAAAGCGATAAATCGCGGCACGTAGAACCTATCTCGTATTACATTGTAGTACAAGAAAAAGTGCGAAGAGAGCGATCGCCAATAAAATCAACTTTTAACTGCCGAGTAAAATAGCGACTGCCATACCAATGAGGAACAATCCGAAAACCGTGTAGAATATTCGTGCGCCTTTACGACCAATTATTTTAACCAGGAATCGAGCGCGATAATTGTTAAAATACCAATCCCAGTTAATAAAATAACTAGCTGCTACTGAAAATAAACCCGCTAATATAATCAAGATGCAAATAAGTATTTCTTCCATCTTTTTATAGTCTCGATAATTTTATTTACCCAAAGTACTTTATTAAAATTGATAATGGAAACTGTAAATCCTATATACCCAAACGAATTACCAATGACCACCAAACGCCAATACCATATTATGACCTTCGGTTGCCAGATGAACAAAGCCGACTCGGAACGTATGGCTGGCATCCTAGAAGACATGGGCTTTGAGTGGTCGGAAGATCAATACGATGCAGATGTAGTTATTTGTAATACTTGTTCTATCCGCGATAATGCCGAACACAAAGTATATTCTTATCTCGGCAGACAAGCCAGACGAAAGCGTCAAAAGCCAGATTTAACTTTGGTTGTAGCGGGTTGTGTAGCACAGCAGGAAGGGGAAACGTTATTAAGAAGGGTTCCAGAATTAGATTTGGTCATGGGACCCCAACACGCGAACCGCTTAAAAGATTTGCTGCATCAAGTGTTTGATGGTAGCCAAGTTGTCGCAACTGAGCCAGTGGATATTATGGAAGATATCACCAAGCCGCGTCGGGATAGTCAGGTCACGGCTTGGGTAAACGTAATTTACGGCTGTAACGAACGCTGCACTTATTGTGTAGTCCCCAGCGTGCGGGGGGTAGAACAGTCGCGGACACCAGAAGCAATTCGTGCTGAAATGGAAGAGTTGGGTAGACAAGGTTATAAGGAAATTACTTTACTCGGTCAAAATATTGATGCTTACGGACGAGATTTACCGGGTGTAACTTCAGAAGGTCGTCGCGAGAATACTTTGACTGACTTGCTTTATTACGTCCACGATGTACCGGGTATTGAAAGAATCAGATTTGCTACTTCTCACCCCCGTTATTTCACGGAACGATTAATTAAAGCTTGTGCGGAGTTACCCAAGGTTTGCGAGCATTTTCATATCCCCTTCCAATCGGGAGATAACGAAGTTTTGAAACGCATGGCACGGGGTTATACCCATGAAAAGTACCGTAGAATCATCGATAAAATTCGCGAGTATATGCCAGATGCTTCAATTACTGCCGATGCGATCGTTGCTTTCCCTGGGGAGACGGAAGAGCAGTTTCAAAAGACGATGCAGTTAACAGAAGATATTAGTTTCGACCTATTAAATACCGCTGCATATTCCCCACGTCCTCATACACCAGCAGCAGAGTGGTCAGAACAATTGAGTGAAGAAGTTAAAAGCGATCGATTGCAGCGGTTGAATAACTTGGTAAATATCAAAGCCGCAGAGCGATCGCAACGATACATGGGACGGATTGAAGAGGTGCTGGTAGAGGACGAAAATCCTAAAAATAATCATCAAGTTATGGGACGTACAGAAGGAAATCGTCTTACCTTCTTCACGGGTGATATCAACGAACTTAAAGGGAAGATAGTCAAAGTGAAAATTACCGTAGTGCGTCCGTTTAGCTTGACCGGGGAAGCTGTGGAAGTGCGGGAAGTTGTGGGTGTTTGATTAATAATGTAGAGACGTTGCATTGCAACGTCTCCCTAAATTTGATTGGTAACAAATCAATTTTTATATTTCAACCCTAGAAAGTGCAACGCCGCTATTATAAAAACATAAAAGCGAAATTCTATGAGAAAATAAGTCCTCAATAGGGATATAAAACAATGCAAGTTAATAAAATACCCGAACAAAGATTAATTGAAAAAATACGTCAGCTAGTTCCGGAACAAGTGGTGCTGGTTGAAAATTTTATTGATTCCTTGTCTGAGCAAAATGAAGATTATAACCTTACCCTAGCTGCTACAAAGCTTTCCGAACCAACACTGCAAAAAATTTGGGATAATCCTGAAGACGCTGAATATGATCAATTATAAATTTGGTGATGTTGTTTTAGTACCTAAGTAAGTCGGCGTGAATAAATATAATTGTATAAAGTCCGAAGCCGTTACTCTAACGAGTCAGCAAGCTGAACATGGAGTGTTCCCTACACCGGGAATGGAGGCACGACGACGCAATCTCAATCGTTTTAGGGTTTTTACTTTTCGTTACATAGTTAGATTTATTAGTGCCAACCTACTTAGTTTGTAAGTTGGGTTGAGGTAAGAAACCCAACATAATTTAGAGATTAAAGCAAATAATTCAACTCAAAACAATATAAAATACCCAACAAAACAACGCGCTTCATTCAAAAAATTATATTGGGTAATTTCAAATCGAATCACAACACAGATGTTGGGTTACGACGCAATATAAAATAATTGGTTGTTTGTTAAATCTTTTCGTGCGTCTAACCCAACCTACAACTTTTGCGGACATGGTTCTGGTACTGATGGATTAGTTTTCGGCTAGCTTAATGTTTGCAACCAAGAAACACCCGTGAGATTGCTATCAACTGTAGCTAATATCAAATTGTAGTGAACTGCTGTAGCTGCAATAAATCTATCGGCTGGATCTTGGTGCGGTAGTTCAATCTGGCGACTTAAAATAGCAATTTGATGAACGAGGGGAGCCTCAATAATTTCTAGAGTTTGTAAGGCTAAATCTATCCATGTAACTGCATCAGGTTGTAAAGAGATTCGTCCTTTTTCTGCTAGGATTAAAGTCTCCCAGATACTAATAGGACTAAGCCAAAGCTCGGTTGTTTCCTCTACAATTACAGTTTTGAGATTGGTAGATAGATGTTCGTTACCCAGAAGATACCAAAGCCAGATGTGGGTATCTAGTAAAAGTTTCACTGAAGCACTTCCCAGGTGCTAAGAGGAACTGCTGGAGTTATTAAATCTCCTAAAATTTCCCCGCTTCCTTTCATTACTCCAAAAGTGGCACGTTTGGGTTGAGTTGTCGCAGGAGATATAATTACTAATGGTTTGCCCTCATGGGTAACAGTTAAGGGTGTTTTAGTACGTTGTACTTCTGTAAGTAGTTTCTGAAGATTTTCGGGTAATTCGTTGGTACTAATTTGTTGCATTTTTGGGTTTAATAGCTTGGTTCATCTTTATTATCCCCTTTCGATCTGCATGATATTGCAAAAATTCTCTCTTTAATTTACCGCAACACATCACCTTATCAAATAACACCATGAAAAAAATCCTCATCCTCTCCGCAAACCCGAAAAATACAAGTAATCTCCGCTTGGATGAAGAAGTGCGAGAAATCAAAAACACGCTGCAACTATCTCCCCATCGAAATGAATTTGAAATCATCACAGAATCTGCCGTACAAGTGGATGATTTAACCCGCTTCTTATCTCAACATCAACCAACAATTGTTCACTTTTGCGGACATGGTTCTGGTACTGATGGATTAGCCTTGGAAGATAATTTCGGACACCAACAACTTGTAAGTACTCAATCCCTGGTAAAGCTATTTGATTTGTTCCAAGAAGAAGTAGAGTGTGTTTTACTCAATGCTTGTTATAGCAAGGAACAAGCCGCAGCTATTCACCAACACATTGATTGTGTGGTGGGGATGAATCAAGCGATTGGCGATAGAGCCGCGATTAAATTTAGTGTCGGTTTTTATACAGCTTTATTTAGCGAGAGAAATTATCAAGATTGTTTTGATATGGGTTGTACTGCCATTGATTTACAGGGAATTCCCGAATATGCAACCCCACAAATCAAAATTCGGCGACGCAGCTATCAAAAGCAACAGTCAATAAACCCGACAAAATCTGAGAATAATCATATGAGTAACAATAACCAAGGCTCGCAAAACCGTTCAGTTTCGATTGGGGGTAGCGTTACTGGTAGTGCAATTCAAACAGGAGACAGCAACACTGCCAACATAAATTATCAACAAGTTAGTTTACCCGCACCTGAAAGCGTCGATATACAAGCAGAATTCACCGCTTTACGTGAAATAATTGCAAAATTAGAAACCTCAGACCGTCGTAAAATAGAAAATGCCTTTGCAGATGCCCAGGAAGAAATAAAAAAACCACAGCCAGATAAAGATGAAGTGGGTGAAGCATTAAACCGAGCTTTAAAATATGCTAAGAAAGCTGAAGGGTTTGCTAGTGCCATAGAAAAACTTCAGCCTCATTTAAGTAAAACTACTGCTTGGTTGGGTGATAATTGGCATAAATTATTAGGTTTGGTTGGTTTAACAATTTGATATTAGATGGTGCGTTACGGCGAATAAGAGATATTAAAATGAAACAAAGATATGACTCCAGCCCAAAGCACCCTATAAATACTTAAATATGACTACTAACTTAATCAAAAATACTGCCCAAACTCACAAACTAAATTATTCAATATTAATTGAAGCCAAAGAAGGTGGATATCAAGCAACAGTTTGGGGTTTACCAGATTGTCAGGTATTTGCGACAACGAAAGAAGAAGCAATCAATAATTTGCATGAATTAATGGAAAATCGATTAAAAAATGTAGAAATAGTTACCCAAGAGATAGAATCACCAACAACTGAACATCCTTGGATGAAGTTTGCGGGCAAGTATAAGGATGACCCACAATTTGATGATATGCTGGCGGATATTGAAGCATATCGACGCGAACTAGATGCAGAAATGGAAGAATATTATCGGCAATTAGATGCAGAGGAAGAAGTCAAGTGAAGCTTTGGATACTTGATACGGATACTCTGTCCCTTTTTCAAAGAGCGCATCCATTAATAAGTCAACGTGTAAATGCCATACCTAAAGAACAATTAGCTGTAACGATTATTACATTTGAGGAACAGATGTATGGAAGGTTGAATCGGATTAGAAGAGCTAATTCACAAGAATTATCAGTACTTGCTTATATGCAATTACATGAAACGTTAGAGGATTTTAAAACTATCAACGTACTGGATTTTACGCAAGAAGCTGCTAATTGCTATTCTCAATTGTTGCGTCAAAAAATTCGTATTGGTACGCAAGATTTACGAATAGCGTCAATTGTCATTTCTCACAATGGTATTTTGGTAACGCGGAATCAACAAGATTTTTCTCGCATACCTGATTTACAGTTTGAAGATTGGACGGTAGCCCCCAAAGACAACACCTAAAATACTAATGTTGTTTATTAGAAAAGATAATGGTACATTCAAAAGCGTTGCGATTCAAAGAAAATATTCCATTCCCAAAAATCTTCCCAAAAAAATTTCTAACTTTCCGGAATTGACATCTTCGGATTAGTATTCTATCTTAGATGAGCAAATTATGGCAGAATCCTATATTTACCTGGGGAACTATAACCCCTACTTTATATGTAACCTTCAGAAACCCGGTCTTTATGGCTGGGTTTTTGTTGTTTAATTATGTAATCAAAAAAATACAGCAATACTATCAGGTTGTGATACCCTATCTGCAATTAGTGACGATTTATAAGTATTCAACATGACAAAATTGCGGGTAGGTTTGCTTTTTGGTGGTCGTTCTGGAGAACATGAAGTTTCTATAGTTTCAGCAAGAGCGATCGCAGAAGCTATAAATGCACAGGAAAACGCTAATAAGTACGAATTATTGCCTTTTTATATTAAAAAAGATGGTGCTTGGCAAGGTCCCGATGTCGCAAGTCAGGTTTTATCTACGGGGGAAGCGTTATCTTGTGATTCTAAATCTAATCTTTGGCAATTCCCAGCAGAAGCGGAAAGTATTGATGTGTGGTTTCCCATTTTGCACGGGCCAAACGGTGAAGATGGTACAATTCAAGGATTGTTGAGCTTGATGCAGGTTCCTTTTGTTGGTTCCGGGGTGTTGGGTTCCGCTGCGGGTATGGATAAAATTGGCATGAAATCCATATTTGCTCAAGCTGGATTACCGCAAGTTAAGTATATGGCGCTAACTAGAGAGGAAATTTGGTCAAAGTCCACTATTTTTGCCAAATGCGATGACATAGAGCAAACTTTGGGCTATCCTTGTTTCGTCAAACCTGCTAACTTAGGTTCGTCCGTCGGTATTGCCAAAGTGCGATCGCGCTCCGAATTAGAAGCCGCTTTGGATAGTGCAGCAAGTTACGACCGCAGAATTATTGTCGAATCTGGAGTTACCGCAAGGGAAGTTGAATGCGCTATTTTAGGAAATGACAGCCCGAAAGCTTCCATCATCGGTGAAATTACTTACGAAAGTGACTTTTACGACTATGAAACTAAATATACTATTGGTAGGGCAGATTTACTGATACCGGCACCGCTTCCTAATTCCGTAATTCAACAAATTCAAGAGAAAGCAATACAGGCATTTACCACCCTTGACTGCGCCGGATTAGCACGAGTAGACTTCTTCTACGTTGAAGCGACCGGAGAAGTTTTGATCAACGAAATCAATACTCTGCCTGGTTTTACTTCAACAAGTATGTATCCGCAGCTTTGGGCAAACAGCGGTGTTTCTTTTCCAGAGTTAGTCGATCAATTGATTCAACTCGCTTTGCAAAGAAGCTCAATCCCAGAAAAACACGAGTAGCATTAAGCACCCATATTTTCCTAATAACTAATGGATTAAGTAGTCTAAATTTCTAAAAAAGACTACTTAAATTCCTAGATTGATTACGGATACATGAAACCTTGTTACTCCAGTACAATCTATATCTTGAGAAGTACAAATCTGAAAAAAGTCATGGAAAACAATCAGAGTGTACAGCAGGAGCGGTCCAAAGTCAAAGAGTCAACACCTATTCCAGAGAACGAATCAACAAAAAAAATAAATAGCTTTAAAAATGTAGCAATATATTTATTCACGCATTACCCTTGGCTATTTTTGACTGGTGTATTGTTGATGTTTTTGGGAGGAGGTGCGCTATCAATATACAGTTTGGGCTATGTTGATGAAAATCTAAAACGCAAAGATTCGGAACCGTTACAAACTGAAGTTGCACTACCACAGTCACCTGCTGAGGCTGTGGAAAGCAACGAGCCTATACCCTTATGGATGGTAGCTGCTATCGCTCTTAGTTGCGCTAGTGGATGCTTAGTAATTTTAAGATTTATTAATCGTCCCAGACAAAAAAAAATTATCAAACGTGTTATTAGTCGCGATGAAATACGTTTATCACAGCGACGCTATCAAGCAATGGAAGCACGTTTACCAAAAAGGAAAACACCTGCTTACGTGTCCCACACACGCAGGACTCCTATAATGGCTGTCCCTCCGCAAAAGCCGCAACCAAAACCTGTGGTTACAGTTTTACCCCCCGAACATAGTTTTAAACCTAATCAAAATAATCAAGATTCTTTAGCGGATATTATGGATATTCGCAAACAGAATTCCTTGTCCTCGATGTTACATAAGTAGTAATTAGTTTTAAAGCATTAATTCCGATCAAAGCAAAAGCCCATTATTCCACGCTTTCGCGAACTTACCTTCGAGATGCGTGTTTTTTGTATGCTTAGGTGCAAGCTTCACACCCAACTGCTCTCTCTTTGTAGGAACAAGAAAGCTATATTTGAGCGAATTTAAATATAAATCCTGCGAATTCAAACGCGAAGTGCTTTACAGCATCCTTGCGCGAATGCTGGATTTACGTTTAAGTAGAGCCTTTAAAATTGTGTTCCCTGGATGGAGCTTAGGAACGAGATTGAGAGTCCGAGAAATATCTATATTAAACACGATATCAACCGTATTCTTGCCTGCTTTTTAAAATAAATTATAAAACCTGCCAAAATGGCAACTCACTAGCGATTTAGTCAGTTATCTTTAATCAAGATAAACGACTTCAAGGGTGTTGTTATCAGGGTGTATCACTTTAATAACCGATGGTGATACACTTTTTACCAAACAAATTATCTTTTTCTGAATGGGATATATATCCTAACAGGTCAAATAGATAATTGTCAATCATCCAAAATATTAGAAAAATTAAGTTTAGTTTGCCGCATTAGGAATACCAACCGCGTACAAATGTTGCGTTGACCCAAAAACAGCCCCCAAAATCAAGGCAGTGTTTGTACGTATTCCTGAACGCTTCAGCGGCAAATGTAAGAGTGGGAGTGAATGCTTGTGGTATGCATCCTCCCACTCTTATTTTTATGGGTAGTTTTTGATGGGTAAAGCAGGCTTTCTTTGCCTTCCTTACCCTTACTACAATCCCTTCCTATAAAAATTTTGTAGTTTTTAAAAAATCAACAGTGGTTATTTTAATTGCATCCGCAGCACCACTGGAAGCATCATGGTGACAGTCATTAAGAATTTGAAATTGAGAATTTGAAATAAGCTGATGCAGTTTTATCCCGTCTTCAATCTTGAACCAGCTATCTTGTTCTCCCCACATAATTAATGTAGGACATTGAATATTAATTAAATTGTCCTGAATTTTGCTCAACCAATTAGGTTGATTATTTTGATTATGCTCAATTTCTCGTGCAGCAAGTTGTAATTCTTGAGCAACTTTGAGAAAAGTACCGGGGAACTCGATATAAGGGTAAGTTATCCAAAATACATCTTCTTGAGTCAAAAGAGAAGGGTCAAATAGGACGTTACGTCTTTCTATTGCCATAATTTCTCTAATTAATGGTGCAAAGAGGTAGCTTAAACGTAATTTGTCAATTGTTTCTATTAATTCAAGAGGTGTTTTTGCGAGTACGGACATACCCCAATGAGGAAGTTTTTTGGCAAACACTGGAACATTAACAACGATTAATCGAGAAACGAGTTCAGGGTATTCTTCAGCAAAAGCAAGCGCAATTAAAGCTCCCAAAGATTCTGCTAATATTGCTACGGGTTCATCGCATAATGATTTGATAATGCGCTGTAATTCAACTACTTGATGACCTGTAGTTTCTTCGCGATGCAAAGGTTTCTCAGAAAATCCAAATCCTTTAGCATCAAAACAAATAACTCGAAAATATTTAGATAAAGGTTCGATCAAATGTCGCCAATTATAGCTCCAGCTACCAATACCATGCAGTAAAAATAAAGGTCTACCCGTACCTTTTTCACCATAGGCAATTTGTACGGGATAACCTTGACTATCAGTAATTGTTACTTTCTGCTGTCCTTGAGGAAAAGTATTTTGCCACCAATCTTTCATTACAATAAATCAATTATCAATTATCAATTATCAA
>NZ_JAYGHM010000017.1:74888-117259 GCF_034931125.1 Rivularia sp. UHCC 0363
CCTTTAACCTTTGACCTTTAACCTTTGACCTTTAACCTTTGACCTTTGACCTTTAACCTTTAACCTTTAACCTTTAACCTTTAACCTTTAACCTTTAACCTGCTATCACTAACTTCCTGTAAAAAGTCCCCAAATAAAACGTGTAATAACCACGGAAAATGTAACTAAACCAATAGCAAGCAATAATAATACGCCTAAAAGTACAAATACAAACCAAGTATCAGCCCTTTTCTTTTGGCTGGGAAACTTCAAATGTTCTTCTAATAAATTAATGTTGTGGACATTAGCTTTCCAGGCAAAATCAAAGAAGTCTCCGATTACAGGTACTACACCGATTAAGGCATCAAGAATAATATTTACAGTCATTCTGCCCAAAGTTGCTTTAGACGCACCTAAGCGTGCGGATTCTAAAATAATATAAGCCGAAAGCAGAACACCTAAAAAATCACCACCAGCGGGTATCAATCCGAGTATTGGATCTAAACCTACACCAATTCCAGTTCCGGGAATAGTAATAGCTTTATCCAATATGCGGCTCAGAGTACGCAAACGCTTTAAAGTTGGTGCTTTAACATCGGGATCGAGAGAATAAAACTGAGAAGGTGGCAAAGACATAGGAAGAATGGCTTTTATAGGATGAAATCGTTGATTCTATTCCTGTTATAGTTGAATATTATGCTATATAACATTTGATATGTAGCTTGAAATACTATTTGATTTTTCGAGATGAATTGGAGTGCATATCTTCTCCAACAGTAACATTTAATTGATTGCCTATTAATATTACAGCGGCGGTCATGTAAAGCCATAGCATGAGTATAATAAAAGTCCCGATCGCTCCATATGCTTTGTTGTAATTGCCAAAGTTCGCTACATAAATCCTGAATAAATTTGAGACAAATGCCCAGCAAATAGCTGCGACTATTGCCCCCGGCATCACTGGGGTTCCTGGTTTCCAACGGCTCGGACCATAACGATAAATAAAACCGAAAGCAGAAGCTACAATTATTAATGCTAAAGGGTAACGCATCAAATTCCACAAGTGAGATAAAAAATTTAAATAACCAGCAGAATTATCAACTATAAATTTTAAAACTTCTCCACTGATAAATACTAAAATACAGGCTATTAGTAAAAGGATGATAGTACCAATTGTTAATCCTAAAGATACTAGTTTCGCTTTCCAAAACGGACGTATTTTATCTGGAGATACTTGTTGTATTTGATCTAAAGCTGTCATTGCAGTACTAATTGCACCAGAAGAAGTCCACAGTGCAGCAACAAAACTCACGGAGAATAAACCGCCATTTTTTGAGTTAGCAATCTCATTTCTAGCAAACGTCGAAATTAAATTTAAAGCGTCTTCAGGTGCAACTCTGCTAAGTAGGTGGGCTAATTCATTAAAGATACTTTGCAAACCTTTTTCTAACAAGCCAATAGCCGTTAAAATGGCGATAATTGCCGGAAACAGAGATAACATGGCGTTGAAGGCAATTTCGGAAGCTAATCCTAAAAGTCGCCTTTTGCCTATGTTGTTTACAATTTTTCTCAGCGTTTTGAAAGTCAAATGACGAAAAAATCTTACAAAACGAGGTTTGAGCATGGCAGGATATCAATAATCAACGATCAATTATCAATTAATACCGACCAATTATCAATTGTAATTAATGCATTTTGGATTAATTCTATAGATAAATCAATCCAGTAAATAAATAATTTTAAGTTAATTTAAGTATGGCTTTGGGTCGAGGTTCTTCTCCGATTTGTTGGGTTATGCGTTTTTTATCGATTTTCCATTTCAATTCTAGATACTCTTGAATAACTTTTGCCCGTTTTTTATTAGTTTCTATCGGTTCGTCTTGTTTTTGATTGCCAATTATTTCTAGATTTAAATTAGGCTGTTGCTCCAAGGTAGAAGCAATACTGTCTAGAACTTTGAAGCTTTGGGGTGTAATTACTGCTGATTTTTCATCAAAAGTAATATTTCCTTGAGTTGCAGCAATCCTCTTCATGCTGACTTTAGTCGATGGGTAATTCAACCTTTGTCTAATTTCCTCGGCAAGTAAAACTTGAGCATCCCGGTCAATTTCGCGATCGCTTAAATATACGATCCGGATAGCCATCGGTTGTACTGGGCTGGTAACTAACTGATAATCAAGCATTTTTGCGGGTGGTGGCAACTTTAAGTTAGTTAAAGCTGACTTGACCTCTTGCAGAAAATCTGATTGCAATTGAGCGATAGTAACGATTGGCTCCGGCGTTTTTTCTTCTGGTGCTGCTTGTGATAGTTCGTTAGAAGCTGTAGGAATTTCAATTAATTTTAAAGATAATAATTCTTCGGGTTTATCTAAACGTTTAGCTAATAGTTTTACGTATTGACTTTGTTCTTGCGGCGTATATAACTTACTAGTAAAAACTTGAAGTTGAATGATTAATAATTGATTGCGATCGCTAGTCAAAACTTGGCTAATGAAAGAGCGCGGTTCACCGTTAGGTAAGTTAGCAAAGTTATCCAGCCAAACATCTCTGACTGCTGAATTAATATTATTTTCCTCTCGTTTAAGGGCAATTTCTTGTTTAAGTTGACTAAATGATTGACCCAGAGGAATTAAAATAGTTGAAATAGTCACTAAAATTAATAAAAATCTACCGGGTAAACTACCAATTTGTTTAAGATATTTTGAACTAGGAAATAATTCTAAAATATTCCGTACCCAGCGACTTTCTCTATATTCTCTTCGCCATTCTCTAATTGTTTGTTTAGTCCTAACACTATCAATATGTAAAGCCAGAAAAACAATCATTGCGGTAAAAGTAATTGCTACCAAATTGGTGAAAAACAGCAATCCACCACCTCTAGCAACCCGCAATCCATTGATCATATTGACGCTGAGGGCAATACCAATTCCGTACCCCACAACACACAAAGGTGGCATCAAGGCAACCGCGATCGCAACACCAGGAATAGAAGTTACTACACCTTTGGGTCTTTTACAAATTGCCACCGAACCCACAGCACCGGAAAATAATGCTACTACTAAATCTAAAATATTCGGTCTAGTACGCGCTAAAATTTCCGCAGTCATTTCCTTGAAAGGTAAAACAGAAACCAGCAGCACCGCAAATGAAATAGCAAGGATACACGAAAGTCCAAGTTTAATAATTGCCCGTATAGCTAAAATTACATCACCCGCAGCTAGAGCTAAACCATTACCTAAAATACTGCCCATCAAAGGAGAAATTAACATTGCTCCAATAATTACCGCAGGACTATTTAGTACTAGTCCAAGAGTCGCAATCCCAGCCGAAAAAAGTACCTCAATCCAATAGCTAATATCTTTGAGGCTTACAGAATTACATATTCCCAGATAAACCTCTTCCTTACGAACTGCATCAATTTCCAAATTATCGGACAGCCAATCTCGTAACATACCAAATTGATCTTCTTTATTTTGCTGACTCATGATAAGAGATTATGGGGGGGATGGGGAGATGGGGAGATGGGGAGATGGGGAGTTAGGACCACCGGAGTTAGGAGTTAGGAGTTAGGAGTTAGGAGTTATGAGTTAGGAGTTAGGAGTTATGAGTTAGGAGTTAGGAGTTAGGAGTTAGGAGTTAGAAGTTATGAGTTAGGAGTTATGAGTTAGGACTACCGGAGTTAGGAGTTAGGGTTATAAATTCGATATTAATTAACTTTTCCCTATTCCCTATTGGGTGCATCCCAGTTTTTATTTTTTAATAAGATAATAATTGTCATTGCGTGTGCGTAAGCGCAGATTCATGAAGTGTTCCCTCTTAGGGAAGGAGGAACGACGTTAGCTTCGCTACACTACGTGAACGCGGAGCGTGTCCGCTTCGGACTTATGCTTCGCTCTGCTCGCAATGACGTTCAAAAAAGTGGGATGCTCCCTTCCCTATTCCCTATTGAGTGATTCATATTAAGTGCCAATTTGTCGTAAAAATACATATATCATTTTATAAATCTATGAATGAAGATTTAACCCAACAATGGTTGACGGAGATTCAAGCCTATAAACGGCAGATAGCACAACTTCAAGCCGAACGAATCGCAACTTGGGAAAGTGTTGAAAAGTGGCGTAAACTTTATAACACCGAATCTGAGCAACGTCGTACAGATGCTCAACTTTTTCAACAAACGATTGCGTCTATGAAAGCAGAAATTCAAAAACTCAAAGGTATCGAGGATGGCACTCTTCCAGATAGTGAGACTGTAACAGCTATTAACCAGGAAGTAGCCCAACTTTCCTCTGTAGAAGATTTGAAAACTAAATTAACCTTAGCTATGAAAGAACGCGATCGCCTTTTACAAGCTCTGAAAACTGAACAAGATAACCATTCTCAAACCCGTAAAAGTTTAACTACCGCTTTAGGTGATGCGATCGATGGTTTTAAGCGACAGAAAACTTAAGGTTAAAGGTCAAAGGTTAAAGGTTAAAGGTTAAAGGTTAAAGGTTAAAGGTTAAAGGTTAAAGGTCAAAGGCTAGGAATTTTTTACCAATTCCCAATTACCAATTACCAATTACCAATTCCCAATTCCCAATTCCTAAAATTAATCAATGGCTTCGAGGATTTTGTCAAATTGGAAGTTGTCGGCGAAATATTTGAAGACGGTTATTAATTCGGTGTTTTCAGAGGGAATTTGTTCTAGTAGCTCGAATATTAAGTTGTCGCTGCATTGGGCTGCGGCTTGACGTATTTGTGCTACTAATTCAGGGGATATTTGCGGCAATAAGTTACGTAGATCGGTAGATGTGAAAATGTCTGTTGATGTGGTTTTTGGCTGTTGTGGATTAGAACTATATTCTTGATACAGATAGTTTACTCCGAGGTATTTATTTAATTTTTCTAAAAGTATTTCTTTCGGGAATGGCTTGTTAATTAAATCATCGCAACCGGCTTCAAAAATTACTTGTCGTTGTTCTTTAAAAGCGTTTGCGGTTAAGGCAATAATTATGGTTTTGTTGGCAATCAAACTATTAGATATTGTTTCTTGTCTGGCTTTAATAATTTTTGTGGCTTGATATCCGTCCATTATTGGCATTCGCATATCCATTAATATCAAGTGTGGTTTCCATTCTTCCCACAAGGTTATTGCTTGTAAACCGTTAGCGGCTTCGTTGACGCTAAACCCAAGCTGGGAAAGCATTTTTATAATTAGTAAACGGCTTTCTGGACGGTCATCAACGACTAAAATACGATACTGTGTTTGAGATGCAGCCAAACCAATTACTTGAGAACTGGTTTTATTAATTTCGGCTGCTTGTGGGGAAGCAAGATTTACTCGAATACCAAAAGTGAATGTTGAACCAACTCCGGGAGTACTTTCAACTGTAATATCTCCTCCCATCAACTGCACGTATTTACGGCTAATTGCTAAACCTAAGCCGGTTCCTTGCTGTGATTGTCTTCCAGCAGAGGTTTGTCTAAAAGCTTCAAATAAAAGTTCGGTTTCTTCAGAAGAAATACCGATTCCGGTGTCCGTGACTTTAAAGATCAGACGAGTTTTGGGAGCGGAGGAAGCAATTTCTAACTTATCTCCCCATCTCTCCATCTCCCCATCTATTCTCACGCTTAACTTAATGCTACCTTTTGTGGTAAATTTAATCGCGTTTCCGATCAAATTAATCAGAACTTGCCGCAGTTTAATAGCATCGCTTTGGATGTAACGGGGAATGTCTGCTGCGGTTTGGAATATCAACTGTAAGTTTTTAGCAGAAGCGCGGGAACGTAACATTTCTCGCAGATTATCTAGAAGGGTGTGTAAGTCAAAATTAGTAATAGTTAATGATGTTTTACCTGCTTCGATTTTGGACATTTCGAGAATGTCGTTGATTAAGTTAAGTAAATGCTCTCCCGAACGGTTAACGATCGCTAAGGAGTTTTGATGTTCTTCTGGAATAGTTTTGTCTTGAGCGATCAATTGACTAAAGCCTAAAATCGCGTTGAGAGGGGTTCGCAATTCGTGACTCATGTTGGCTAAAAACTCGCTTTTGGCTCGGTTAGCTGCGTCTGCGGCAATAACGGCTTGCTGTAGGGCTTGTGATTGGCTTTTAGTCTGCGAAAGTAACTGTGCTTGTTGCAGTGCTACTCCCAACTGATTACCTATTTGTACCGCTATGCCAATTTCTCCGGTTTTCCACTGACGAGGTGCAGAGTTTTGGTAGCTTGCGAGTAATCCCCAAAGTTGGTTTCCGCAGAATATAGGAACTGTTATATAAGCTTTGGCTTGAATTTGCTCTAATAAGTTAATGTAACATTCGCTAAATCCAGCTTGATAAATATTGGAAACACACAGAAAGTTTGCTTCTTGGGTATAGCTACTTCTTGAGGTATCTTGCAGACGATCGCGTACTTGGTCTAAATTTTGGTTTAAACTGCGGATTATAGCTTCGTCCTCTAGAATTACCTGAGTAAAATTTGTGCTGTATTCTTCTTCGGACATTACGGACATCCAGTCATTTGCAACAGACTCGGCGACAAAATTACCGCAATCATCGGCATTAAATTGGTAGACTAAAACGCGATCGCAATTTAAACAAGAACGCAATTCTTCAGTTGTAGCAACGAAAATTTGTTCTATATCTAGAGTTTGCCGCATTCTTTGCAATGTTTGAGCGATCGCTTTTTCTCTTTCAGCACTATCTAATAATGCTTGTTGCGCGAGCTTTATATCTGTAATATCGGTAACGGTGGCGATATAGCCTTTGAATTCGCCATTTTCGTCGATTTCGGGCAATGCTTTACATATTACCCACACAACTCGACCATCTGGACGTATGAAACGATGGTCGCTACTAAAGGATGTTTTAGTTGTGACTGCTTCTTGCCATGCTTTTACAACTCGTTTGCGGTCATGGGGATGTAATCCTTTTGCCCAACCATCTTCTAGTGATTCTTCGCGAGCAAGTCCAGTAATTTCGTTCCAATGTTGATTGAAATATACACATAACCCATTTGCATCAGTATTGATAATGGCTACGGGTGAGGCTTCTGCTAAAGTTTGATACCGTTGCTGACTAAGCTGTAGTTCTAACTCCGTTTGCTTGCCTTCGTTGATATCTATCCAGTAGCCCACATATTCTAAAGGGTAGCCGTTTTGACTGCAAATCAACCGTATTTGCTCGCGAAACCAATGATAGGTACCATCACCATGCAAAAACCGATATTCTATTGTTGCGTATTCTTGACTAAAAGCTTGATATAGCTGCTCTCGGAGTTTTGGTACATCTTCTGGATGTACGTGACGTAACCAAAAACCGGAATCTGATAAAAATTGTTGTGCTTGATAACCGGCGATTTCGCCAACGTTTTTACTGATAAATGTATTATCAAAGTTGCCTGAAGGTAAACGACTGAAAATTACTGCGGGGGAGGAGGTCAGTAAATATTGTAAACGTTCGGTTGCCAAACGCATTTGGTTCTCAGCATATTTACGAGCGCTAATATCTTCAACTACGCCGATAACGTATTTTATCTTTCCAGAAGGTTCGCGGATTACCGATGCGGTTAAATTTGTCCAAATTACTTCACCATTTTCTTTAACAAAGGCTTTCTCCATTGAAAATATATCGATTTGATTTTGCGCTAATTGGTCGCAATAATCAAGATATTCGGCAATAGAATCGGAGTGAGTAATTTCAAGGCATTTGAGTTGCAGAAGTTGCGATTTGGAATAACCGACAATTTGGCAAAACTGCTGATTAACGTTGATAAAATTGCTATCCGGGGAGACTTGAGCAATTCCCACCGCAGCATTTTCAAAGATAGCGCGAAATGCTTCTTCTCTTTCGCGTAAAGCTGCTTGGGCGCGTTTGAGAGCAGTAATTTCTATTAGTACGGCTCCCACTCCTGTGGGGATATTATCTTCACCTGCAATGGGAAAGCAAGAAAATATAAAGTCACGTATCTCTGAAGGTTGGGTAACGGAAACACCGCTGATTTCAATATTCAGAATTGATTGATTAGTTGCTAAAACTTGGTGGTAAAGTTGTTCTACTCTAAGAGCTATATTTGGGAGAATTTCTCGAACGGTTTTACCCAGATGTTGTTCTACCGATATACCGTTAATTTCAGCGAGTAATTCGTTAATTTGAATAAATCTTAATTGTCTATCTACAATACTTAATCCTACCGGAGCGCTGCTAAAAAAGGCATTTAAACGAGCTTCTCGCAAAGCGACTTCCCTTTCTAATATTTTACGCTGAGTGATATCTCGTCCTTCTGCTATAAGCAATACGACTCGATTATTTTCATCTAATATTGGTTTGACAGAAGAATCAATTGTGGATATAACACCATGAATATTGATAATATCAACTTCATCGCGGATACATTCACCGTTTGCGGCTCGTTCAATCATTGCTTGCAGATTATCTCGATCGCAACAAATTCTTTCTCCTAAAGATTCCCAAAAAGGTAAATCTACAGCTTCGCTTTCCTCTATACCAAAGAAATCAGCAGCAGTTTGATTGAGCGAGATAATTTTGCCATTTGGTTGTAGTAATGCAGTCAGTCCAAAACTAGAGTTAAAAATCGCTTTAAAACGTCTTTCACTTTCTAGTAAAACAACTTCTGCGTGCTTGCGTTCGGTGATATCTTTGTGAGTACCTGTCATCCGTAAAGGTATCCCCGCAGAATTGCGCTCGAAGATTTGTCCGCGAGAATGAATCCACTTCCACTGTTGGTTTTTACAGCGCATCCGAAATTCTACTTCGTAAATCGGACGTTTTCCTTGTAAATATGCTTTTAACTCTTGCTGGATAAAATCCCAATCTTCAGGATGCACTAGTCGTCGTAAATTTAAAGCATCTCCACCAATTTCTGCATCTTCATAACCTAGCATTTTCTTCCAGCATGAGTCGCGGTAAACTTGAGCAGAACGAATATTCCAATCCCACAATCCTAAATCGCTGGCTTTTAAAGCTAATTGCAATCTTTCTTCACTTTGTCTGTGGGCTGTTTGCGCTTGTTTACGCTTGATTAATCCCCCCAACTGTGCTGCTACAGCGCTGACCAATTCCAATAAACGTTGATCGCGACTGTTGGTACTGCATTTGGAAATTAGCAAAACAGCTAACACTTCACCTCCATTCAAAATCGGTAACGCAAAACAGCTTTTTAAACCTACTTTCAAAGCTACTTCTTTACGTATATATCTGGTCTGCGAAATTTGCGAAATATCTTCTATCCAATAGGTTTCCTTGGTTTCCCAAACGCTTCCCGGTAATCCCATCCCTTTACTAAACGTTATAGTTTCGCTGTAATGGCAAACTTCATCTAAACTATTTTGATTACTGTACCAACCCCGACAATATTCCAATACCCTACCATCGCTACTCGGAATCCACGCTTCTCCAAAATCCCAGTTAATATGGCTACAAATCAACCGCAGAACAAAACTAAAAGCACTATTAATATTAATTGCCTTGCTGATAGCTTGAGTTGCTTGTAATAACAAACGAGTTTCCAGCAGCGCTTGTTTGCGTTCGGTGATATCGCGAGCTGTAGCCAAAACGTATTGTTGTGCGTCAATTTCAATTAACTCCGCGCTCAACAGCGTTGTTCTAAATTCTCCCCCAGCAGCGCGAAAATCTACCTCTTGGTTGTGAATTGCACCTTGATAAACTAAAAGTTCGAGCAAACCGTCATATTGCTCTAAATCATGCCAAAATTGTGAATTTTTTAGCTGACATCCAATTACCTGTTCTCGGGTATAGCCAAAAAACCTACAAAAACTATCGTTAACTTCAATACAAATATTTTCAGGGAATCTACTTAAACAAATTGGATCGGGACTAGAACGGAAAGCCGCAGCCAACTTCTGCTCGCTCAAACGTCTTGCTGCTTCGGCAGCTTGTCGCGCTTGCGCTTCCAATGTTAAGGAAATTAAGTTGCCTAAAGAACGTCCAAAGTTAAGATCTTCCTGCGTCCAAGAGTGAACTTTTTCTACAGTTTCCAAACATAATATACCAATGGTGACACCTGCCAAACGCACGGGAACGCAAAATAAAGAAGTAATATTTAAAGGTTCGAGGTAATCTCTCAACTCTTGGGTTCTGATATCCAACAAAGGATTGTTCGTAGCAATGATTTCATCGGCATTCAAAATTTGCAAATAGATCGGATAATCTGCGACCTTGAAACAACAACCTTCAACATGGCAATTGCGATTCCAATCAAACAAATTGACGCAGCGAATTATTTGATTATTTTCCTCATAAAGCCAAACGCTGGCTCGCTCTACTTCTACATTGATTGCAGCGGATTGAGTTATGCTTTTTAACGCTGCCGTCAAGTCTCCATTGTAAATCGCCGGATTTCTAGTTAATTGCGTTAATACAAGGTTATAGGTGCGTAACTTCATAGCACTGGTTAACAATGTTTGGCGGACTTTTTTTGCTACCGTAATATCATGTAAAGTAAAGATGACTTTAGTTACATGACCTCGCTCGTCGTACAGAGGCATAGAACCGTAAAGCAGATCGACACAATTACCGCGTTTACTTAAATAAATTGTTTCCCTTTCAAAAATTGGTTCACCATTTAGAACCCGCTCAAAAGCCGACGATTCCCTTATCATCTGTGAAGTTGGCAGAAAATCGGTGAAAGGACGATTAATTAATTCGTCAGGTTCGTAATCTAAAACCTTCTTAACCGCAGAATTAACAAAAGTAATATATCCATTTGGATCGATTGACCAAATAATATCTTGAGATGTCTCAACGAACAAACGATATTTACTTTCACTTTTCTTTAAAGCTGCTTCTGCTTCCAGACGATGATTAACTTCTTCTTCAAGCCTTTGACGTGCCAGACTTTCTTGTTCCAATCGCTGAGCTTGAGCTAAAGCAATGCCTAACTGTGCGGCAATAGATTCCAAAAATTCAACTTCAGCAGCCGTCCACTGACGCTTGGTGTTAGATTGATGCAGACAAATTATACCATTTGCTTCCCCTTTGTAAGAAGTTCTGATCGCCAGCATTGACTTAATACCGAGTTTGCGGCATCCAGCAAGAGCATCTTTTAACAGCGGTTGGTGTTCCACATCATTAGTAACAACAGCCTTATCTTGGGATAACACTAAATTGAAATAGGGATTATCTGCTGAGAGAATTTTTTTGTCAATAATTGAAGTGTAGCCGGGAGCAAGATATTCTGCTTGAGCAGTAATTTGCGGAACTGGTGAAGATGTGTATCTAAAAATCACTCCTCGACTTACATTCAAAGCTAAACCTATCTGCTGCATTGCAGTCTTAATGATTAAATCCGCATCCAATTCTGCACGAATTCTAGCAGTAATTTCACGCAATAATTTGCTACGTTGAAGTTCTTGCTGTAACTTAACCTCAGCTTGCAAACGCTCCTGCGCTAAAGATATTGCCGATGCAGCAGCTTGTAGTAATGCGATTTCCTCGGCTTCCCAAATGGCTTCTGAACGATTTTCAAAACGAATAAACCCGAAAAAATTGCCCTTAACCGCGATCGGTACGAGTAAAATCGCTTGAATATCCTGTTGTTCTAACGTTAAACGTTCTTCCGACGGTAACTCTGCAACCAAGCTACAGATCGCATTTCCTTTCTTTAGTAAATTCTGCCAACGGGGGAAAATTTGTTCGCAATTATTTGAACGGCGATCGCTCTTAACACAAGATCTAGCTGGTTTTACGGAATTTTCAACGATACATACACTATTGGCTCTAGCAGCGATTTTTAAACTACGGATAATTTGAGTATAACAATCATTACTACCGTCAAAACTAAGTAAAATATTTTGAATCTCTACCAAAGCAGTCAAATAAAGTTCGCGAGACTTTTGCAATTTATGGCGATCGCTCAACTCGGAAGCAACATCTTGTAATTTATTATTTTGTTCTTTTAACTGTTTTTGTAATGTTTGAATAGTGAGTTGATTTTTGACCCGCGCTAACACTTCCTCAGCCTGTAGCGGTTTAGTAATATAATCAAAAGCACCTAAATTAAAAGCTTTTACTTTCTCCGAAACTTCATCGATGACGCTAAGAAAAATTATCGGAATATCGCGAGTAATTTGATTTGCTTTAAGATGCTTGCATACAGCATAGCCATCCATCTCCGGCATCACAACATCAAGTAAAATTAAATCGGGAGGAGAAGCTGTTGCTGCGTTTATTGCTAGCTGTCCGGAAATTGCTCTTTGAACCTTATAACCTCGGTCAATTAAAATATTTGATAACAAATGTAAATTTTCTGGTCTATCATCAGCTATAAGAATTTTTATATTATTCATAAACCAATTATCAATATAATTAATTATTTTCCTACTTCCTATTCCTTACTCCCTAGTTACTTCCTATTCCCTATTCTCTTCTTACATCAACTACCATAATTTTTTGCATAAACTCAATAATAATATCAAGACGAAAATCTTTGAGCAATTCTGTTAAATATTGAGATAACGATGCTTTATGAGAGGGTATTTCTTCGACCAGTTTTTGCAACAAATCTTCATTAACTTCGTTTGCTGCTTGATTTAAATCTGATAACCAAGTTTGAGGCATTGTCATCAATTCTTCAAGCAATATATCAGACTTATAATTACCGACCAAACTACTTGTCCGGTCAACTCGATCATTTTTTATAACATCAATTTTAATATCGAACGTGAAAACAGATCCTTCACCCAAAGTACTTTTTACCGTAATTTCTCCTCCCATCGTTTGCACGAATTTACGGGTAATTGCTAAACCTAAACCCGTCCCCTGTAAAGATTTTTTCCCTACTTGTGCTTGGCTAAATGCGTCAAATAACTTTTCTAACTCATGCTCGGAAATACCGCAACCGTTATCTTCTATCTGGAAGAGGAGATGGGGAGATTCTGTTTCCACCAAACTTACTTGTAAGGTAATATTTCCTTGGGGAGGAGATTCATTTTCTTGATGTTCTCGCATTGCGATCGCAATCATTGCATTACCAATCAGATTGCTCAAGCAACTGCGTAATTTTTTTGCGTCGGTTTGAATATATTGAGGAAGTTCGGGAGCAACTATAAAATTAAGATTGATATTTTTTTGCTTAACTGTGATTTGAAACATTTCTGCGATATTATCGAGTAAGCCATACAAATCAAAGCTTGTTTTATCTAAAGAGATAACTCCTGCTTCAATTTTAGAAAGTTCTAAAATATCATTAATTAATTCAAGTAAGTTTACAGCACTGCGATTTATAATTTGAATATTTTCTTGCTGCTCAGCATTTAATAAATCATTGCTCATTAATTGTGAAAAGCCAATAATCGCATTTAAAGGTGTTCGCAATTCATGACTCATATTAGCTAGAAAATTACTTTTCGCGATCGATGCTGCAACTGCTTTTTCTTCAACTTTACGTCTTTGGGCAATTTCATCTTCAAGCTGCTGATTTTGCTGTTTTATTTGCCGATAAAGTCTTTGAATTGTTAATTGATATTGAACTCTGGCTAACACTTCTTCAACTTGAAATGGTTTAGTTATATAATCCGCGCAGCCTAAATTAAACGCTTTAATTTTTTGTGAAACATCGTGCAAGCTACTTAAAAAAATTATGGGGATATCACAAGTTTTTTTCGATTCTTTAAATATTTGACAAACTTCATAACTATCTATACCTGGCATTTTTATATCTAGCAAAATTAAATCTGGTCGAGCTAATTGTGCAACCGTTAAAGCCATTGAAGCAGAAATTACTGCCTGCACGGTATATCCGTTTTGAGCTAAAGTTGCGGATAAGTTCTGAAGATTCTCTAAAGTATCATCAATGATTAAAATATTTTCTCCACTTGCTTTACGTAAATCCCTTTCCATTGCTGACGTGTAAAAACTAAAATTGAATATAGCTTTCTACGCTACCAGTCGCGATCGCTATGCGACAGTGACACATATCACTGCTTTATCATATTCATCTGATTTCTAAATCATTTTAGCTCTCGTGATAAGATTATACTTAGTAATGTATTTTACTAATTTTTACTTTCAAGCTGTCAGCAAGGCAGAGCCTTGCATTAAGGATTCCCAGCCAGAGTCTGGGAACCAGTTAACTAGTTATTTTCGTTATAAGGTTCTACCTTGTAATGCATTTTACAAGATGCATCTAGTTACAAGAATTTCTAGCCAGATGGGAACCAGGTAAAATCTAAAATTACTTGAATTATGAATAACATTTTATGAAGTAGACTTTGCGGATGCGCTCTCCTACTAAAAACCGTCATTATTAAGTTGACGGCTAAAAGGAGCAAAAAATGCAAATAAAGTCAACTAATCCATATTCTTCCCCTGCAAACGTTCCCTCCGGCTATTTAAATATCATGGGTTACGTTGATGAATCGGAAGTAAACGGTCCTGGAAGTCGGGCTGTAATTTGGGTACAAGGCTGTAAGCGAGAATGTGGAGGTTGTTTCAATCCTGAATCTTGGTCGTTTGAAATTAATCAGCTTGAATCGATCGATTCCCTCGCTCAAAAAATCCTGAGTAAACCTGGTAATACAGGAGTAACATTTTCTGGAGGAGAACCTTTTTGGCAAGCTCCAGGATTAGCAAGTTTAGCTCGCAAGGTCAAAGCTTCCGGGTTAAATGTTATGGCTTTTACCGGCTTCACTTTGGAAAAATTACAGTCAGAACAAGCACCTGCAGGTGCAAAAGAACTGTTAGAGCAACTCGATATTTTAATTGATGGACCTTTTATTGAATCTTTAGCAATAAATTCTCCTAATTCTCCCGTATCATCCAGTAATCAGCACGTCCGCATATTTAACCCAGATTTTGAAGATAAGATCACCTGGGCTAGCGACCAAATAGAAATACACGTTTTTAAAGATGGTAGTCGTTTAGTTACTGGCTACCGTGGTTGGATGGAATAGACAATTAACTGACAAATGCTGTTCAAACCAATGGCTTGATAAACGGGCAATTTCTTCAAATGCACCTGGTTCTTTGAATTGACGGCTGGCATTTTGTATAATGCTTAACTCTTTTTCGGATGCCTTAATTAGTTTGAGAGTGTCTTCATTTGTCGCGATCGCAGGCAGGTCATTTTCACCGACAATCAATAAAGTTGGCGTTTGTACGTTAGACAAAACTGAGGGTGTTAAGCAATCTCCACTGCACGAAACTATAGCCCCCACTAAGTTAGGGTTTTCTGCGGCTGCAAGTAAAGCTGCACCTGCACCCGTTTGTTCTCCAAAATAGCCAATTTTTAAATCACTGGTGAGAGAATTATTAATCAACCACTTTGTTGCACCAACTAATCTTGTCGATAGTTGTTTAACGTTGCTGCTACAATGTCGGCTACGTAAATCGATCGCTTCTTCTTGAGGTGTTAATAAATCAATTTGTACGGTGCCTAATTCCGCTGTCTGTCTTAACATATGAGCGAGATAACGATTGCGAGTACTGTAGCGACCAACTCCACTACTATGAACAAATATTACGATTCCTTGACAGCTTCTAGGTAAAACTATCTCTGCTTGTAAACGGATAGAATCAAGTTCGATTGAAACTATTTTTTCTTCAACGTTATGTAAGGAATTTGGATTCGTTTTGGTATTCATTTTGGTATCCTCTTTTATTTCAAAAATTGATATTTATTTCTATTACTAATATATATTCTCAGTGGTAGTACTTAAGTATATAATCTTATCTGAGCAATATCTAATTTGACAAGTATTCTTTATTATATGTATTAGGAATGCGGGCAAGATACCAGCTACAAATGTCACAAAAACATATTTATTTACAATTTTGGAATCTTTTTAAGCGATTATTCTATTTATAAAGCTATTTATACAGCAACAATTTGAGGAAGTTGTGAGGATGAGTATATTTAACTTAGCGCCTGTAATATTTCTTGATAACTTTGTACAATATCTTTCTTGTCTTGATCGAAAGATAATCCTTCTTGACTACCTTGCAATATCAAATCTGCATGACGACGCAAAGCTATTTTAGTTTGGGAATTTTCTGCATATTCAGCAATTACGGCGATCGATTCTAATAAACGAATCGTTACTGCTGCATTGCTAGAACTATTTTGGCGGATTTGATTAAAAGCAGTATCAGTTAATTCTGCAAAAGTTTTCGGTATCGCAATTACACGAAGATTTTTAAATGCGTCGTAACGATAAGCAGAAGGAAAATCTTTTTGAGCTAAATGGGAAAGTGCGTCGCTGAGGTGGTCTATGCAGCGAATAGCGGTAAACGGGTCATTAAGGCTAGGAGATAAAGCGCGTAAGGCTATTTCAACTAATTGGTTTATGGGAAATTCGATATCTTGTTGTTCGGTACGTTGTCTACCTAAAATAAATGCTTTGTGAATTTGCTTTTGAATATCTTTAAGAGGTGTGTTCTCACGATCGTTTCCCATCGAAAGAATTTTTACCGTGGAACCTCCCTTAATTACAAATTTTCCCGGTCGGGTTAATATTTTTACCATCAAATTATGTTTGCAGGCTATATCCATCAATTTGTCGGTATCAATTGCTTGGACATAACCTTTTTTGGAAGATCTAATCGGAAAAGCTTCCCGATCAAAATCAGTGGGAATTTCTGCCGGTGAATGTTTTTCTTCGGGTTCACCATATCCAATTTTTTTAGGGAATAACCTTTCTATCGCATTATCTAATTCTTTACTAACTTGGGAAATTATATAGGAAACCTGAATAATAGTTGATGAATGATGAATAAAATAAATTAGCACGGCAGTACTAATTACCGCGAATACAATCCCGATTGTGACCGAAAGATAAGGTACAAACTTATCCCTTCCATCACCACTTCCATGAACGGCTCGTAATACTAACAAGGAATAAATAAAAGTACTAATAAATGTACCAAGTACTACTTTATTTCCTACATCCTGCATAAATTTTCGTAGGAGACGAGGCCCGAAATTTGAGGAAGCAAGCTGAAGCGCGACGATGGTGATCGAAAAAGCCGTAGCGGTAACGCTAATCATGGAACCTGCAATCGCTGAAAGTACCGCACGAGCGCCATCCGAGCCGCCGGTATAAATCCAGCCCCATTTTTCTATTGGACCGTAGTAACCGAGTCTATCTATTTTGAGTAAACCAAAGGCGATCGCAACGCTTCCAGCCATCATCAGCGCAGGTACAAACCAGTAGCTGGAATTAATTGAGTCCCACAGTTTACCCAGTTTGATATTTTTCATTGATCGATAGTCGAAGTCTTGCCGTTACCCTCTCGATCTTCTGACGATTGGCTTTTGATTAATTTGCTTAAAGAAGCGCTGATACTGCGACTTTGAGGCACTTTCCCAGAACCTGCGGGCCACCCTTCTCTTTGACGGTTTCTGTTACCGTCTGTCTCTTCTGTTTGGTCATGGAATAGAATTTGTTGAGTTGGGAATGGCATATCAATACCGTTCGCGGTAAGCTTGTTTTTGACAGCAGTGAGAACGCGATCGCGAAAATCGAGTGTATCGGAGCGACGAGGTGGACTAATCCACCAGCGACCGCGAATATTAACGGTAAAGTCTGCCAAATCCATTACAAGTACATCAGCAGCGGGGTCTTGAAGGACACCTTCAGTTTCATTGATAGCTTCTAAAATTAACTGTTTTGCCTCGTCAATATCATCCCCATAACCGATACCGAAATCATATTCGATGCGTCGATTTTCAAAAGCTGTATTTACAGTAACGGAATTAGTAAAAAGTTCGGCATTAGGAATAACAATCCGGCGACCATCATAAGTTCTAATTGTAGTCGCCCGCGTTTCAATATTTTCTACAGTACCTTCAAAGTTTTTAAATACTATTTGGTCATTAATTTCAAAAGGTTCGGTAAGTAAAATCAAAATTCCAGCTAGGAAGTTTTGTAAAATATCGCGGAAAGCAAAACCAACTGCTACCCCACTTATTCCCAACAACTGGACTAAATCGGAAACTTTGAATGATGGAATCAGAATTGTTAGTGCTACAAACAAACCAACTAATATGGTTATACCTTGTGCTAAGCGCCCCAAAACCATTCCTAAGCTACGAGCATTGCGACGATTACGGGTTAATCTTCTGATTGTTTGCTTAATAGCCCTAGCAACAAAGAAAAAGACGATAAAAACAACAATTGCCAAGAGAATACTTGGCAACCGAGCAATAGTATTATCTATCAATAATTGAGTTCTATCCCAAGCCGATATTATTTCCGTCTTTGTATCTGGTGGTGGAGTTGATACTTGTGCAATTATCATGTTTTATTTGCTAATTATTAATTATGAAGTATTTATTTTGTATTATTATAGCTGGCAAGATGCTAACACTACAAGGTTTTATTCTATTTATTAAATAGACGAATAATACTAATAAGATAATTATTGTAAGCTAGCATCTTGCAAATGATAATTGATAATTGTTCATTGATTTAGCTGATATATTTTCCAAGCTGTATAAGTACCGATTGGACTCCAAATTAAATAAGGCACTAATAATAAAGCTGCCCAACCAGAAACTGGTAAAACAAACAAAGTTACAATGATTCCAATAATAAATCCTATTCCTCCGACAATTGCCCCAGCTTTCATATTTTGTAACCAAAGTGACACAGGAGTGAAAGCAACAATAATAATTTCTAGTAATAGATATAAACCCATTAAAAACCAAGTTTGAGAACTACGGGGTTCGCGTTCCCAAACTATGTAAGCAGACCAAGCACCGCAAATAAAAATTACCGTCCAAATAACTGGAATCAGTTTTTCAAATGTCAACCAACGCGGTCTTTGCAATCGCTTAAACCATTTGACATCTTTGGGTCTGACTATACTACTTCCAAGAGCCACTATAAAGGTAACGGCCCCGATTACCATCCAGGATTTTAGCATTGCTCTTTTTTTTTAGATGGAGGGGAAGAGGGAGTTGGGAGTTAGGAGTTAGGAGTTAGGAGTTAGGAGTTAGGAGTTAGGAGTTGGGAGTTAGGAGTTATGAATTTTTTGCTCGTAATTAATTACCTTTGACCTTTGACCTTTAACCTTTAACCTTTCTCCCATTCCCAAATCATGCAATAAAACTTTTAACTTTCATTTTTTTTCGACGCAAACGAGCAATTGCTTGACGCTGTAATTGTCGGACTCTGGTATGAGAAATATCCATACGTTTTGCGACTTCAGTTAATGTTAATTCGCGTCCGTCGCTTAAACCAAAATGTAAGTTTACGACTTCTCTTTGTTGGGGGGTCAATTCAACAAGCATTTCATCAAGGCATTCCCGTAGTGATTGATGGTTGACATAATCATCTATAGAGGAACTTGTATCTTCAAGTAAATCTTGTAATTCAGTGTCTTGTCCTTCACCAACTCGTAAATCTAAGGATACGGGTTGACGCGACATATGTAAATAATCTTGAATTTGCGATGGTTTTAAAGAAACGCGATCGCCAATATCAGCTATGGTCGGTGTACGTCCTAATTCTTGGGTTAAATCTCGCCGTGCTTTCTTAATTTTTTTCAGGGTTTGACATACGTGAATAGGTAAACGAATCGAACGACTTTTTTGGTCTAAAGCTCGTGTAATTGCTTGTCTAATCCACCAATAAGCGTAGGTAGAAAATTTATAACCTTTATCCGGGTCAAACTTTTCTACTCCTCTTTGTAAACCCAAAGTTCCTTCTTGAATTAAATCAACAAACTCCAAATTATGATGCTGATATTTTTTGGCGATCGCAACTACTAATCGTAAGTTTGCCTCAATCATTTTTTGTCGGGCAAATTCACCTTTATCAAGGGTTTCTTGCAGTTGTGATTCGCTCATTTCTACTGCTTGGGCCCATACAGAAAATTCCGGTTCTGAGTCTAATTTAGTTGTTAATTCCTCTTTAGTTTGCAGTAATTGTGTTAACTGCTTAACCCCCTGAGCATAAAATATTTCTTGTTCGCGAGTTAACAATGGCACACGCCCAATTTGAACTAAAAAAGCACGCACGGTATCTGTACTTAGCCTTTGCTTGGCGGATGCGATGTTTTCTTTATTATTAATGGTTGCGGGTTGCATATTAATCAAAACTCCTGAAAACTTTATTAAACTTATTTTGTTTTGCTTACTAAACCATCCAAACTTACATTTAATCTTTGTTTAAGATGTTCGGCTACTCTTAAAGCATTAGCAACTATTGTCAATGTCGGATTCATTGCTCCCATAGAAGGAAAGAAACCCGAATCTACCACATACAAATTATCGATATCATGGGTGCGACAATTTAAATCAAGAACGTTAAGTTTTGAGTCTTTACCAAATCGGCAAGTTCCTCCCTGATGGTTCATAACTTTTAACGGCATTGGTACGCTGAAAATTATCGGAAACCCAGCTTTTCGGAGAATCTTTTTAAATTGATGCTGTAGACGCTGATGAGCTTTTCGGTTGTTTTGACGATAATAAACTTTTATCTGTCCGTTTTTTGCTATTTCGACACGATTTTCAACATTAGGTAAGTCCTCGCTTTGCATCCACCAATCTACAGAATGATTTGCAAAAACTTTTAATAGACTACTAGGTACCCATCGAGGAAAATCTGGCTGCATCATTTCCCATTTATGCTTACCCATCAAATGAATGTGACCTAACGGTTTTGTATCTTCTGATGAACCAAAGTAAAAGTCGTTAATTGCTAGTGTTTTTTGAAAAACTGTTTCGTTGGGAACTGTAGAAATAGCATAAAGTTTGGTGGTATTATGCTTGACAAAATTACGCCCTACCATTCCCGAAGAATTTGCTAAACCGTTAGGATGACTATCGGATGCTGAACGCAATAACAAAGCCGCAGAATTAATCGCACCGCAAGCAACAACAACAATATCACCATTAAAAAACTCTTTAACTCCAGCAACAGTTGCTTCCACACCCCTTATTTCAGTACCAGAATTGTTTGTTACTAGACGCTCAACGTGAGCATTCGTCATTAAAGTCACATTTTCATATTTGATTGCTTTGTCTACACAGCAAACCTGAGCATCAGCTTTAGCATCAACTAAGCAAGGATATCCGTCGCAAGTATCGCAGCGAATACAGGGACTTTGAGCCGCATTATTAACATCGCGATCAATTCCCATTGGTATAGAAAACGGTTTTAGACCCAATATCTCTAAACTTTGAACAACTTGTTTAATTCGCGGTTCGTGGGGTAAAGCGGGATAATCATATTCTTTTACTGTAGGTGGTTCGCAGGGGTCTTCTCCTCGTTTGCCATGAACTTTATACAGCTTTTCGGCTTGATTATAATAGGGTTCAAAATCTTCGTATTTCAAATCCCATGCAGGTGATACACCTTCATAATGCTGCATTTCTTCAAAGTCTTCTTGTCGCATTCGCAACAAAGCCGCACCGTAAACCTTCGTACTGCCGCCGACTCGATGGTAGAGAGTAGGTTGAAAACTCTTTTCTTGTGAATTTAACCACCGCTGGTCTGTACGATAAAGTGCATTTCCATAGACAGCTTTCATATCCCAATTTTGCTTTTCTCTGGGTATATAATCACCTCGTTCTAACAACAAAATACGTTTACCAGTTGATGCTAAAGCATAAGCAAGAGTTCCTCCACCAGCCCCAGTTCCTATAATAATTATGTCGTAATGTTTCTGCATTAATTTGATACTTTATTAGTTATTAGTTAATAATTATTCGTTCTTAGTTCTTAGTTATTATTTATATTTCATGTCTTTATGACTAAAAAACAATTGATCATAAAGACACGTTAACTAGCAAGATTGAAGCCTTTAGCTAGAAAGTTGTCCCCCAGTAACATCAAGAAGAGAACCAGTTACAAAGCTACCATCTTGTGATGCCAAAAACACGTAAGCTGGTGCGAGTTCTTCTGGTTGTCCGGCTCGTTTTAGCGCCGCATCCTTATCAAAGTTATCTACCATTTCTTTCGGCATAGTTGCCGGAATATTTGGTGTCCATACCGGACCAGGAACTACTGCATTTACTCTTATTTTGCGTTCTGCTAAATTTAATGCCAATGACTTAGTAAAAGAATGCACTGCACCTTTACTAGCAGAGTAATCGATTAAAAATTCCTTACCAATTTTGCCGACAATGCTACCTGTATTAATAATAGCATCACCTTCCTGAAGATGAGGTAACGCTGCTTTTACCATATAGAAATAGCCGTAAACATTGGTTTCTATGGTACGTTGAAATTGTTCGATACTTAAATCCTCGAAACGTTCTTGTACCATTTGGTAAGCAGCATTATTAACTAGGATATTTAATTTACCATATTTAGCTATTGTTTGCTCTACTGCTTGACTGCAAGCTGCAAAATCGCGGACATCTGCTTTGATATTCAAACAATTACGCTGTTTTTTTTCTACAGCCTTACGAGTAGTTTCGGCATCTTCATCATTTTGGTTATAAATAATCGCGACATCCGCACCTTCCATAGCATAGGCAATAGCTACAGCCCTACCAATACCGGAATCACCACCCGTAATTAATGCCACTTGATCTTGCAATTTACCAGCAGGTCGATAGTTAGACAAATCGCTATCTGGTTGCGGTGTCATATCCGATTGCTTAGCAGGATAATTTAACTTTTGTCCTGGTATTTGGTCTGGAGTTGGTCGAAATTCTTTACTTTGTGTCATTTTCTGTTGTCAACTATTTATGAGATTTTTTAAGATTTTAGTTCGTGAAAAGTATTTAGTTCTATACTTAATTAAGTAATAGGAAAAATCTCTTCGAGAAGATATTAAAAGCAAGAAGAAAATATGAAGTACAAGTTATCGTATATACTTCATATTTTGGGATTATTATTTCCAATAAAGGACAAAGTATTTACATTTAATACTTCACCCTTTATTTTTTTTTCTAAACATTTACTTTCTGTTTAGACCAAACTCCATTTTCATCTTCCTCATACTGTTGGTGAATTGCATTCCAAGCAGCTTCTTCCGCTTTACTTTCATCTTTAGTTTCATCAAACACGGAGTTGTAGCGTTCGATGAAAGTTTTTTGAGCGGCTTCCGATAAATGAGAACGTACTTCAGGGGCTAAATCTTCCGCACCGTTACAGTTACCCGAACAAGCACGAGGTAAAGCCACTTCACTAGTATGGGTTTCTTCACCACCAGCACTTTCTAGAAGAAGTGATATTTCTCCAGACTTATCTGCGGGTACTTCTGCCATCACGATAAACTCACCAGCTTTCAAGCGAGTTTCGTAAACAGCAGCTTTCTCTTTAGGCATACCCAAAGTCATTAATACTGATGCTAAACCTGCACCAGCACTACCTGCTAACGCACCGCTAGCGGCTCCTAAAAGTGCTGCACCGATGGGACCTGCTGCTACTACCGGACCGACGAAGGGAATAAATAGCACTCCCACACCGGAAAGCAAACCTAACAACGAACCGAACAAAGAACCAAAAATTGCACCCGATCGCAATCCACCGAAAATTACGTCTTTTTTAGTAATAAAACCTGAAATTCTGGTTTCGGATTGAAAGTTGTTTCCCATGACCGAAATGTGGTCACGGGATACACCTCTATCTAATAAACGACGGACGACTTTATCTACTTGCTCTTGTTCTTTAAATACGGCTGAAATAGTACGTTCTGCTTTATATTCGGACATTTTGATTCCCCTGGCTTAAATGCGATTCACGAGTATGTATGAGTGAAGAAGTAGATAATTCTAGTTAACACCTACAGCGGTTTTTCCAGATGGTTGACCGTCTGCATGGAGAGATTCTCCTTCGATAAAGGAGCGCAGCATCCAAGCCATTTCTTCGTGTCCTTCCATTAATCCGGTGAGGAAATCAGCGGTTCCTTCATCATGGAACTTATCGCCACACATATCAATATGTTCGCGCAAGTTACGAATAACTTGTTCGTGGTCGTCTACCAAACTAGATACCATTTGAGTAGCTAAAGGTAGTTTTTCTGGATTTTCCTTTAAAGATGTTAGTTTCAAAAATCCTTCCATAGTACTTACAGGAAAATTACCCAAAGCACGAACCCGCTCTGCGATCGCGTCGATGCTCATGGTTAAGGTTTGATAGTGTTCTTCCCATAAAGTATGCAAACTGCGGAATTGAGGTCCGACAACATCCCAATGGTACTTTTTGGTTTTAACTAGCAGTAAGTAAGCATCTGCCAAATCGTTGTTCAACAACTCACAAACGCCTTTGCGTTGCTCTTCACTCAATCCAATATTAATGCTACGCATAATTTACTTTCTCTAAATTCAACTCTCCTTCAATTTGAACATACTTCTTTTTTCAAAAAATCAATCAAAGGAGATAATCTCAGGTTAGAGGTTAATTATAAATACCTAATACTTTTTATATAGTTGTGTTACAAACTTATAACCTAATAAAATACTCTAAAATACTTAGACTTCATGTTAAAATGTATAGAAAAATATCTCTATAGTAGGAAATAGTAGAGCATATTTAATTTTGGTAGAATAAAATTACACGGACAAGTATACCCAGCACTACGTAATATTGAATATTTTATAACTTGAAAATCCTGAAGATAAGTCCTCAGCTAATCGAAAATAATTTAAATAAATATGTAAAAATTCAATAAAAAATCCCAAAATATTACGAGCCTTAATTTTTAACTCATATTTTTAGAGATTTAAAGTAAGGCTCGGATAAAATATTCTCGTTTACAGTGAAGGAGTAACTTCGCTGTCTTCGTCTCCCTCTGTATCTTTACTCAATTTACCAGTTTTATATTGCTCAGCGGCTGCATAATCTTTACCAACATCAACATTAGTAGCTTTTTCTTGCTCTTCACTAATAGCGTCTTTTGTCAACTCAGCATCTTGATTTGGTTCACTATCGGTCTTAGGAACTTTTGCTTCTGCCATTTTAAATCCCCTATTTTATTAATTTTATTCCACAAATTTAATCATACAAAAAATTCCGTACCTTTTTAACTATTCTTACGGTATAATTTCGATTTATATCTACAGAATAATTTAATTTTGGGATTTTCATTCAGAAATCATCCGAAAAGGGGATGTGTAAAAAGTTTTTCTTGTTATGTAATTTAAAATATCAAATCAATTGCCTAATTTAACTATAAATAAAAATAAATTTTGGTCAAGGTAGAAATCCACGCTTAACCAAAATTTATGTGTTATTTATCCAAGTACTTAAGTAGATTACTACTTATCACCTGTGATTTTTTCGAGAAAACTTTCTACCTTGTCTTCTACAGTTACAGCTTCTTGACTATTAGATGGACGATTCATGTTCTCAGCGTTAGCAGCACCCTGAACTTCATTCAATCCTCTATTGGATTCGTTGATAACTCTTTCCTTTGAAGGAGCGTTGTTCTCAGTTAACTCTTGAGTTTTTTGTTGAATCTCATTTAACTGCTCTGCTCCTTTGTTAGGAGAACTTTTAGAAGAACCAATTGCAGAAGCAGGAAGCGCAGTAGATAATAACAGCATTACGCACATTAAAGCTGCAACTACAAAACGCAACGGACGCACTGATGGTAATTTAAAACGATTACAATTCATGGTATCTCCTCTTCGGTTACGGAATTTGATTTAGAAAACCAAGTCGTTTTTGTAAACATTAGAAACAGCATTATTATCAAGACGAGTGGGAAATATCAAATATATTAATATAATTTTAACTTTTCCCAAACATTCAAACATTGATATGGAATTATCTCAATTAAGGCTAAGTACCTTTATACACTTAATACTGAATAATCCATATTTACCAATGACGTGCGCTGTTTCTACTTTCAACTCATCTACTTTATATTTAAATATTTCGAGTTGTCTTGTTTTTTTACAAAGCTTGGTTTACGTTATTTTAGACCTTTATTAACTATATCAGACAACTAGTCTGAAGTTAGCTAATAATGATATTGTTTACCTTTAGTTACCAAAAAAGTTTTTGATAGCATCAATTAGGTTATTGCTTCCTTTTTCTACTTTGTCAGAAGCATTATCAGCACCAGATTTAGTTTTTTCGATTCCTTGTTTGACGTTACCTTTAACTTGCTTTCCGAAACCTTCAACTTCCTTACCCATACCTTCTGTTTGTCCGGAAACTTTTCCTAAATTGCGTTGAGCTTTACCTAACGCTTGTTCCGCTTCACCTTCAAGTTTATCACCAGCACCTGCTAAAGGATTCGCCGCGATCGCCATTGGATATTCATCCATAATGGTAGCCATTGCGGATTGAGATGCATCAAACCATACTCCTAACCATACAGTGGTAAACAATAATACACAGCTAAAAACTGATACCCAGTAATGCTTTACTATGTTTATTTTATTTTTACTTTTATCGAATTTAACCACAATATGTCTTGCCTATTAACTTGAACAATACAGTTGTAATGCAATCAAGCTAACAGTTACATCAATCTTCAGAACAAAGTTATTAGTTGATTAATTGAAATAATACTACCCTTTAGATAGTTTTTTAACAATTGTTAATCATACTTTTGATAGAAGAACTAATAACAACATTGATGGATGTCCATAAGTTAATAATTAATTGATTATATAGTTATCAACAAATTTAATTGTCCAATTTTAAGTGCTTATTGTCAAAATTCAATTGAACATTTCGTTTTTATAAGGTCGAGCAAACGGTTGTATAACTGAGCAGTAAATAAATCAATAATTTTACGATTGCATTTTCTTAATAAATCAATATTTTAGTTTACTTAAATTTATATTACTTGTATCCCAATATTATATTACCGAAGTCGAGAAAGTAAGCTTAATAGTGTCAGATTACCAAGATATAGGTTGACATCTTCGTAGTTCAAATGTACTATAGAGATATGGAAAGTTTATAGCTGGTATATGCTGGGATAGAAAATAAAATTAAATAGCGTGTTTACGCAAGCTACACCAGTTAGTTTGATTGCGATTTACTGTAATATCAATTCTTCAAAAGTGTATTTAGTTATCTGATATTACGGAAGCGTTTGCGATCGCAAAATTTTTTTAATTTTGTATTTAATTTTGTAATTGTGAAGCATTGTCTCATAACCAAACTCATCAAAATAATTGAATTTGTACATACTCAAGGTAGGTATGAAGATGAAAATTGAAAAAAGAATTAAGTTTACTATTTACAACTTTTTAGGTCAAGAGAAAGCTTATTATGTTGTAGATATGAACTTGGGTTTTAAATTTTTAACTAATTCTGCGACAAAAATAGCAGAACCTTTAGCGATAGATTACAGCTATCAAATTTTTATATCAGAAAGTGCAAGGGAAATTAAGTGTACTGCGGGAATATTAAAGATTGACAATTTGAAGCGGAAAGATACGGCTATTATCTATAAATATAAGCAAATTAGCCAAGAAACTTATAGGCAATTAGAAATACCCGTAGTGCAAAATCATCAAGCAGTTTATGCTTTTGTAAAAGCTAATTTGGTAGAAGGTAATTTGAATTTTGCTAAATATGCTTTATTCAGTACTGGTAACGCGAATTTAATAGCAAGACATAGTAAAGCCTTGACAAATCAACAGCTAGCGAACTTTGCAAGCGATGTTGAAATTGCAATATTTGAGCCAGAAGAAATACGGCGATCGCAACTTATCGACATGGAAAAAAACGCCAAAATTTCTCTGTTAGAACTAATTAAAATTTTAGAAGAACATCGTCATAATATTATAGTTAACTTGAAGCATTTACGGGATAATTACCGATACAAAAGCGTTCAAATGTTAAAAGGAATTAGAGATGCAAACGGTAATTTAGTTAAACCTTGGCTGACGACAGAATATATTGATGATGGTGAATATGTGGGAATGGGTAGCTTTGAAATGAACCGCAACACTGCCACAATAAATATGCTGGTAACTCGTAAAGTAAAACTTGTGAAAGCGTCAGATAAGACCCCCATAATCGAAATCGCGGGTTTATTGGCTAATGATTTGACCAGTTATAACAACTATACAATAGTTGGCGACGGTGAAATAAATATAAAATCGCTCAAGGTGAAAATTAGCAGCAAAAAAACCTTTGATGTGTTGCGACAAAAAGGCGTAATTGATGCCGAAACATTTGATTTTCGTTGTTGTTATACAGTTGATTTAAACTTACCGTTAGTACCCCTAGATAGAGAATACAGCAATATTGACGGTTTATTTAATCAAATTGCAGAAGTAAAAATTCTTGCGAGCATTATTTCCGCGCATTTAAAACAGGAATCGGACACTTTTGTACCCGAACAGTTAGATGAATTGAAAAAACATTATTTATCTCAACATCTTTACCTGAATTTTCCGACAACTAAAGCTGAAGGTACGGTTGATACGCGAATTAGCTATAAAATAGATATCGGTAGTAAAGATATTCTCAACTTAGGTAAACTATATTCTGCAAATAGATTCCTGGAAAGAAGATACGAGCTTTACGACACCGAAACCGGCGAAATATTCGGTAAACCTACCTTGGAAATGACTTTGAGAGAAAATATAGCCGTTCGTCAAAAGTCACTATCATCGAGGATGAAAATAACTAAGGTTGATGAACTGATGAAACCGATTTTTGATGACTTTTTAGGAATTGAAATTAACGGTAAGGTTGCGGGGATTTTAGCAAAGGTTGGGGATGAAAGCTTATTAAAGATATTGCAAGATAAAGCATCCCAAAATCTTGAAAATACTAGTAGTGGGAGCATCTTGCTCCCTAGATTTAATCAAAGCGAGCAATATAAGGGAATCTCTAGCGAGCAATATAAGGGAATCTCTAGCGAGCAATATAAGGGAATCTCTAGCGAGCAATATAAGGGAATCTCTAGCGAGCAAGATAAGGGAATCTTTAGCGAGCAAGATAAGGAAATCTCTAGCGAGCAATATAAGGGAATCTCTAGCGAGCAAGATAAGGGAATCTCTAGCGAGCAAGATAAGGGAATCTTTAGCGAGCAAGATAAGGGAATCTTTAGCGAGCAAGATAAGGGAATCTCTAGCGAGCAATATAAGGGAATCTCTAGCGAGCAATATAAGGGAATCTTTAGCGAGCAAGATGCTCGCACTACGAAATTAAAGAAACAAGAAAGAATTGCAGCATTAACCGCAGCAAAAATCAAATTAGAAGAATATGTAGAGAAGATTTATCAAGATAGAATTTCACCTTTGGTATTTTATATTGGTTCCACCGGACTTTTACCTGATTGTATGGAAGGGAAAGCGATGAGTGCAATTCAACTTGCTGCGAAATATCCCAATTTGCATTTTTCTAAGGATGAGGGAGAAGGGTTATTTTTTGAAGTTGGTGATAGTTTAATTGGGGTTTATGAGAAGGTTGAATATTACAGTACTAAAGCTTTGGTAGAAGTTGGGTAATTCTGGAATTTATCAGGTTTGTTATCAAAATCGCCGTCACCCTAGAAGGGTGCGGCTACACAAACGAAGCCCACCTGCGTGGGCTGTAAGGAGTTAGGTATTTTTAGCCTGCGGAGGCAGGCTTTGTAATTGTAGCCCCAGCCTTCTAGGCTGAGGGTGTTATTGAAATGCTTCCCTACACTATGCACTATGTCTATGTCCTACGGACACGCTACGCTAACAACCGTCACCCTAGAAGGGTGCGGCTACACAAACGAAGCCCACCTGCGTGGGCTGTAAGAAACTAGGTATTTTTAGCCTGCGGAGGCAGGCTTTGTAATTGTAGCCCCAGCCTTCTAGGCTGAGGGTGTTAATTAAAATCCAAAATCGTTTTATCCTTGACAAATCTTAAGAAAACACCATATATCTCAGACAAGGCACAATTAGAGATATGTCTGAGCATTCGATGCCTTTATAAAATGAGCTACTGCCTTAATCCTAGTTGTCCGAATCCACAGAATACTAATAGTGAAAAGTTTTGTTTGAGTTGTGGTTCTAAGTTACTTCTCAAACAACGCTATCGTGCAATCAGACCTATCGGACAAGGTGGTTTTAGTAGGACTTTTTTAGCTAGAGATGAGGATAAACCGTCTTTACCTGAGTGTGTAATTAAACAGTTTTATCCGCAAGCTCAAGGTACGAGTACTTTAGCTAAAGCGATTGAATTGTTTAACCAGGAAGCGATGCGTTTGGATGAGTTGGGAAAGCATCGACAAATACCCGAACTTTTAGCGTATTTTACTCAAGACGATCGCCAATATTTGCTGCAAGAATTTATCGATGGCTTGAATTTAGCTCAGGAATTAAAGCAAAATGGGGTTTACAATCAAGCTCAAATTCAGCAATTTCTCAATGAATTGTTAAGAATCTTACAGTTTTGTCATCAGAAACAAGTTATTCACCGCGATATTAAACCCGAAAATATTATTCGTCGTTACAATCCCCCCAAGTTGAGGGGACAAATTGTATTAGTTGATTTTGGTGCTTCCAAAGTTGTGACTCAAGCTTCCATGCATCAGACGGGTACGAGTATCGGTAGTCCTGAATATGTCGCTCCAGAACAAATTAGAGGTAAAGCGCTGTTTGCTAGCGATATTTACAGTTTAGGAGTTACCTGCATTCATTTGTTGACAGCGCGATCACCATTTGATTTGTATGATGTCAATAATGATGTTTGGCTGTGGAGAGATTATCTCCAAGCTAATGTAGATCGAGATTTGAGCCGTATTTTAGATAAAATGCTGGCAACTACTCCCGCACGTCGTTATCAAACTGCGGATGAAGTATTAAAAGATTTGAATTCTTTACCGACTTTAATTGCCCAAACTGGAAATTTTGTAAAACCAGTTCCAACACCATCAAAACCAGTTCCACCAACTATTGTTTCATCTTCTCCGAGTCAAATAGAAAAGGAATTAGAAGAGATGAAGACGATATTTACAAATAAAAAGTCCCAGAATAAAAATTCCACTTCATCTGCTCAAAATACGCAACAATCAGCTAAGAATAGCAAGATAGATGATGAGTTGGAAGAATTGAGAAAGAAATACGGGAATAATTCTTAGGGTATTGAGTATTAGTTATTAATAGTGAAATATCATAAGTTTTTATTTATAGAAATAGTTGGCTCATCCGTATTTAGTATGCTAGAAAAATAATCAAAATAGGGAATAGGGAATAAAATTTAGTATTAACTATTAATCTCAATTTATACAGCTTGTTTCCTTTATCCAGTAAGCTTTTGACCGATACTTTTAGCATACTATGTACTGAAGAACCAAATAGTTTTATAACTACATTTAGGAATTTAGATATTATTAAGAGCTTAATTTTATATTTTTATTGTACCTTAAATTAAACCTATTTTTTTTGTATAAAAATATTAAAATAGAAGTTAGTCTATCAGTATTACTGAGTAGCAAACAGATGTAGGATAAAATTTCATATTATGAAAAAAATATGAAGTCAAGAACATATAACTGCTGAAAAAAAGTTAAATCTATTAGAAAATAAAGTTTATCCCCTCTCACAGTCATTTATCCAATTTAAGAGAAAGAGATTAATTTGTATGAGTAAACCTAGAAAATCACTTTTTCAGAAACTTCAACAGAATTGGGGTTTTGTAAACAAATGGTTCTTAAAGACTCCCGAAAGAGCGCTGTTATTAGCTTATGAAGCAGCTTTAAAAATTCGAGATATTGAAGAAAAACATTTTAATGGTCAAAAAATTTCTGATTCAAGCGAGCTTACCACAAATGTTTCATCTTATTGGCAAGCAGAACTTGAAAAAAACCTTAAGAGTATCAACTTGAGGTTAGCAGAATTTCAACAGAGCCGCTCTTTATTAACTGTATACGATCAAACTTTTTTAGATAGATTAAAGTTTATCGATCAAGTGACAGCGAAATATGCTCTTGATAAAGAATTTCCTTCACGCAGATTAGCAGTTAATCCAGAATCTAATTTTCAAAATCTGAAGGTAAATGCTCAATCCGATGATTCGGATGTAGGTAAAATGAAAGTTAGACCTATATCTGAAAAAACAGGTTTATTTCCAGGGTCTATTACTAGAAGTTTCCAAAAGATTATTAGAGAATTATCGCCAAACGCACAAGAAAAAGCTGTTCAAGATTTTCGAGTATCAAGTAAAAGAACAAAGATTTCTTTAAAGTTTTTAACAATCTTAATAATACTACCATTCTTAGCTTATTTATTATCAAAACAATTATTAATTTATCCAATAGTAGAAAGTATTAGAAACGATGCTACTACCGATACTTTTATAAATAATGAGATTGAAGAGAAAGTGCTGGATGAATTCAGAATTTATCAGCAAGAACTAAGATTTGAGAAACTAATTTTGCAAGCTCCACTATTATCATCGGAAGTCATACAGCAAAAACAAAAACAGAAAGCAATTGAAATAGCAGAAGAATTTCATCGTCAAAACAACAGTGCGATCGCAAATATATTTGCCGATCTAATTTCATTCACCGTATTTGTATTAATAGTTGCTACGAGTAAAAGAGAAATAGCAATAGTTAAGTTATTTCTTGATGATACAGTCTACGGACTTAGCGACAGTGCCAAAGCCTTCTTAATTATATTATTAACAGATATGTTTGTCGGGTACCATTCACCCGAAGGATGGGAAGTACTTCTGGAAGGCTTTGCACAACATTTGGGTATTGTACTAACTAATAACATCATATTTCTATTTATTGCCACCGTTCCCGTAATCTTAGATACTATTTCTAAATACTGGGTATTTCGTTACTTAAGTCGAATTTCACCATCAGCATTGGCTACATTTAAAGAAATGAATGAGTAATATGTTAGAGGAGTAGTAATTGGTAATTGTTCACTCCTAGCTTTTAACTGACTATCTCAAACCCCTGCAACCCTTCTACTTCTGAATACTCTACCTGAACATCTTTAACGATCGCGTTAGTTGGTCCACCATGACACCAGCGAATCATTTCCTCGACAACTTCCGTTACACCTTCAAATACTGCTTCTACACGATTATCAGCAAGATTTCGTACCCATCCGTTTAAACCCAAATTCTTTGCTGCATTCATCGTAGAATAACGATATCCTACACCTTGGACTTTCCCAGATATAAATGCATGAGCGCGAACTTGTTTTGGTAGAGTAGAATTTAGCATAACTTTTTACTTTATATTGCCCCATCAAATGCGAATATTAAAATCAACACTTAAACATAATCCAAAATCTAAAATCCAAAATCCAAAATGGAATTACCTCCCCTCAACACCGACACAATTTGGGCAATTCTCAAACAAGAGATTGATGATACCACAGTTAACAACTTGGTATGGTACTACTTAGGTTATCGCTACGACGAATCTACAAATAAATGGGATGCAAGTAACGTATCTGAAGAATGGCGTACAGAATATCCAGAACCACCAGATTTTATCGCGAATCGTCCCCCAACAGTTAAGTTAACTCGCTCGATTCCCCAAGAAAATAAACAAATCGCTAAAGAGCAACTGGGTTTTAAAGGTTACAAAATAGGCGAATTTGGACCCAGGGAAACACGGAGAGCAACGGCTGCAAATTGGTTATTAAGCTATATGAAAATTAATCAACTTTGAGGATATTTAGATATGGTAAAAGCGTAAAACAATCCTTTTCAATAATCAGGAAGCCGAAAACCCCCGATAATTCGATCTAATTTCCCCGCTATACTCAACAACTCCATCTCTTTCCATCTTTTACCCACAATTTGCATCCCTATCGGTACATCTTTTGTAAAACCGATTGGAATCACTACAACCGGATGTCCCGTAAGATTAAAAGGAACTATGTAAGCACCATTAGCCATTTGATAAGGAACTTTTTTACCATCGATTTCAATCGCTGCACCTTTAGCTCGATGGGTAAATGCAGTTGTCATCGCTACAGGACATAACAACACATCCCATTGCTCTAATTCTCGATCCATTTGAGCAATCAAATTATCTCTTTTTGTTAAAGCTGCAAAATAACCTTTCAAAGATGGTTGTAAAAATATTGGCAGAGAAATATTCGGTACTTTACTGATTTTTCGCAATGATTTATCACCTTGCGTTGCTTCCCTCCACAAAAATGCCATCTGTTCCCGAACGCTTTTTAAATCGGTGGGTTGAGTATATATCAGGTTATAGGTACCCACTGCATAAAAAACCTCCCAAGCATGAGCAAAATCGTATTTTGGTACCCAGCTTTCAACATTAATTAGAGCATCTGCAAGCTTCTTCCTTACCCCTTGCATTGCAAATTTTATTTCCTCCGCAACAGGATACACCGGAATTTGATCTATCCAAGCAATTCTCAGATTTTCTAAACTTTTCTCCTCAATATCTAAAGGAACGGGAGGAATATCCGGTTGACGCGCATCTGCCCCAGCAATCAATTTTATACACAAACTCAAATCTTCAATCGAACGCGCCAGACAGCCAACAGTGAACATTTGGCGGATACAGCGAAAATCCATAGTCGTAGTATCCCCAATATGTCCAGTAGTCGGAACCCGCCGATCCGTTGGCTTGAGTCCGTACAATCCGCAAAAATGAGCGGGTTGACGAATCGAACCACCATTATCAGAAGCCAAATCTAGCGGTGACAAACCTGCACAAACTGCTGCTGCTCCCCCGCTAGAACTACCACCAGAGGTATATTCTAAATTCCAAGGATTATTTACACGGGGGAATAGATCGTTTATTCCTTGATAATCACCCGCTAATTGAGAAGGACTAGTTTTACCGAGAATAATCGCTCCAGCAGCCCTTAAACGCGCAACTGCTGTAGCATCTTCGGTGGGAATATAATCTTTTAATGGTTCATAACCCGCAGTAGTACGCAGCCCTGCTGTTTCAAACGTATCTTTAATTGTTATCGGTACACCATGCAGCGCTCCCCAATTTTCACCTTTAGCTAAAGCTGCATCGGCTTGTTTTGCAGTTTCCAGAGCCTCTGGGTTAAGAGTACAAACTGCATTTAGTTGAGAATTATATTGAGAAATTTGGTTTAAGTATGCTTGTGTAACTTCAACAGCAGAAACTTGACCTTCCTTTATCATTCGAGCCAATTGATATGCGGGTGTAAATACTAATTTATTCATTTTATTTAGGTGCTAAATATAACCGTTGACTGGTTCCTAATCTCTGGCTAAGAACCCATTTAGGGAAGCTCTGCCAACCGTATAATTAGAGGCAGAGCTTATAAAGAGATAAGCCGGAAACCGCCGATAATTCGATCCAATTTCTCCGCAATACTTAACAACTCCATCTCTTTCCATCTTTTACCGACAATCTGCATTCCTATGGGTACATCCTTAGTAAAACCAATCGGAATCACTACAACCGGATGTCCCGTAAGATTAAATAATGAAGTATAAGCACCATTCGCTAACAAATAAGGTACTTTTCTACCATCTACATCTATAAATGTACCCATAGGACGATGTGTAAATGCACAAGTCATAGCTACCGGACATAACCAAACATCCCACGCATCCATGACTCGATCCATTTGAGAAATAATGCGATCGCGCTCTGTCAAAGCTGCAAAATATCCCTTCAAAGTAGGGTTGAATAATTGGGGTAAATAATGTCCCATATTACTAATTTCTCTTAATTTCTTTTCCCCCTGCGTCATTTCTCGAAATATCATCGGAATTCGCTGTTTTACAGTCGCAAACACAGGTTGAGAGTAAACGAAATTATATGCGATTAGGCGATCGCACAACTGCAATATTTCTTCTATATCAAGTGGTGGTATCCAACTTTCAATTCTTACACCAGCTTCAGTTAAATCACTTGCTACAGCTTGCATTGCAGATTTAATCTCCGCAGCTACCGTCAGTTCGTCCCAACCATCTATCCAAGCCACCCGCAAATCTGGCAAGGACTTCTGCGAAGGTGTATCAAAGGGAACTGGTGGAACATCCGGCTGTCGTACATCAGCGCCCGCCACAAGTGTAAAACATAACCGCAAATCTTCTACACACCGCGCCAAAGGTCCTACAGTTTGCATTTGACGAATACATTTAGGCTGTCCCGGAACTTCCGGAATTTGTCCGGCTGTAGATACCCGTCGATCCGTCGGTTTCAAAGCATAAATACCGCAAAAGTGCGCGGGTTGACGAATTGAACCCGAAACATCATTCCCGATATCCAAACTGGAAAAACCCGCCGCTACAGCCGCCGCACTTCCCCCAGAACTACCGCCAGCAGTGCAGTTGAGGTTCCAGGGATTATTGACGGCAGCAAAAAGCTCGTTAGCGCTTTGATAATCTCCCGCAAGTTCGGCAGTATTGCTTTTACCCAAAATAATCGCCCCCGCACCACGCAAACGCGCCACCACCGTAGCATCACTAGTTGGTATGTAATCTTTTAGCGGTTTATATCCGGCTGTAGTACGCAGTCCTGCTGTTTCAAAAATATCTTTAATTGTTATCGGTACACCATGCAGCGCTCCCCAATTTTCACCTTTAGCTAAAGCTGCATCGGCTTGTTTTGCAGTTTCCAAAGCGTCTGGGTTAAGAGTACAAACTGCATTTAGTTGAGAATTATATTGAGAAATTTGATTCAAATATGCTTGTGTAACTTCAACAGCAGAAACTTGACCTTCCTTTATCATTCGAGCCAACTGATATGCAGGTGTAAATACTAATTTATTCATTCTATTTAGGTGCAATACTGACGGAACCTCACCTCCTTCCCCTCTCCTTATTAAGGAAAAGGGTGCCGGATCTTGTTACAAGATCGGTTAAAGTTAATTATATTCACTTTTAGTTAATTTAGTTAACTAAATTATACAATAGCATATGGGTCGTCCGACAAAAGAAAATTCTCTAACTCCCCAAGATGTAATTGAAGCTGCGATCGCCTGTTTAGATAAAGAGGGGGAATCTGCTTTAGGAGTGAATCGGGTAGCGCGAGAATTAGGTATAAAACCACCCGCGATTTATAAACATCTCAATGGAAACGCAGAATTGAGAAAAGCCGTAGTTTTAAGAATTTGGCGACAATTTTTAGCGTATTGTCGAGAAAAAACCCAAAAAATCAACGAATTGCCACAATTATTCAAAGCAGGGGGAATGGCTGCTCGTAACTTTGCCAAACTATACCCAGCACGTTATAAAGTCATGATGCAATACCAATTACATCCAACAGATGCAGATGCGAGTGCAGTGATTCGAGAAGCCTTAAGTTTGTTTCAAAAGGGAATACAAGGCTACGATTTAAGTAAAAATCAACTGATTGACGCAATGCGAATGGTTAACGCTGCAACTTACGGTTTTATTAGCATCGAACAATCAGGAATGATGACCTTTGAACGTTCAACCGACGCAAGTTATGAAATTATGCTCGACGCATTGATCTTTGCGATCGCGCATATTCGGAATAGGGAATAGGGGATTGGGCATACGGCATAACTATGAAAACCTCACCCCCAGCCCCTCTCCTTGGTAAAGAGAGGGGAGATAAAGCACAATCAATTACCTACAACAAAAACAGATCAACCCTTCTGGAGGGGGTTTGGGGGACGCAGCCGTCCCCCCATCGGGGGTTTGGGGGAGAATCCCCCAACTCCGGGTTTTTCCCACAATTAAGCGACACAAAGAACCTAATAAGTTAGTCAACCCTACAACTTCGTCCCGCACTCCGGACAGAAATTATTTGTAGAAAGATTCTTCGCACCGCAATTACTGCAATAACTTGGTTCCGAATCAGCTTTCGGAGGCTGCTTAGCCAAACCAACCATTTGAGCATTACTCTTACCCGGACCAACCATCGGATAACAGTTCTCATCCCTAGTAACGCGGGCATTTACCACAACCGGCCCATCATGAGCAATCATTTCGGCGATCGCGCTTTCAAGCTGTTCTCGCTTATCAATCACCATGCCTTTAATACCGTAAGCTTGAGCAAGTAACTCAATATCCGGCATTCCTACTTCCATATTGGAACTAGAATAACGTTCCCCGAAAAACGCTTGCTGCCACTGACGCACCATTCCTTGCCAGCCATTATTTATAATTATGGTCTTGACATTTATTCCGTACTGTGCTAGCGTTCCCAACTCCTGCAAATTCATTTGGAAACTAGCATCGCCGCTGATACAGATAACTTCCTCATCCGGAAACGCCACTTTTGCGCCCATCGCAGCGGGAACACCAAAACCCATTGTCCCCAAACCAGCGCTAGAAATCCAGCGACGGGGGCCATTTTTGAGGAATTGCGCCGACCACATTTGATGCTGTCCGACATCCGTAGTGTAGAAAGCGTAAGGTGCTTGACGAGCGACTTCGGAAATTACTTCTTGAGGAGAAATACTGTCCGCATAGTGCGGTACTACCAAAGGATAATCTTCCTTCCAGCGATTGATTAAATTCAACCATTCTTGAGTTTGATTTGGCGCTTGGTTGATACTTCTTTCCTTACACCGACGCAGCAACTCAGTTAAAACCCTTTTGACATCTCCAACAATCGGCACTTCTGGAATGCGGTTTTTACCTACTTCCGCCGGATCGATATCGATGTGAATTACCTTAGCGCGGGAAGCGAATTCATCCAACTTACCCGTAACGCGATCGTCAAATCTTGCCCCAACGCAAATCAACAAATCGCAATCAGTCACCGCAAAATTTGCGTATGCCGTACCGTGCATTCCCAACATTCCCAAAGCAAGGGGATGATGTTCGTCAAAGGCACCGATACCCATTAAAGTAGTGGTAACGGGAATCGCGAATAATTCGGCTAATTCTTGAATTTGCGGATGAGCAGCAGAGCTAATTGCACCACCACCTACATAAAGTAAAGGACGACGACTTTCACGAATCAATTTTATCGCGGCATTAATTTGTCGAGGATTTCCCTTTACCGTGGGACGATATCCAGGTAATTTTACCGAACCTGGTTCTACAGGAATGTAATCGAACTCCTCAAGAGCTACATCTTTAGGAACGTCAATTAAAACAGGACCCGGACGGCCCGAACTAGCGATATGAAAAGCTTCCGCCACGATTCGCGCCATATCTTTACAATCACGCACTACATAGGAATGCTTGACAATCGGTAGGGTAATTCCGTAAATATCAGTTTCTTGAAACGCATCCGTACCAATAGCCGCTCGCGTCACCTGTCCCGTAACAACAACCATCGGGATCGAATCCATGTGAGCCGTAGCAATCCCGGTAACTAAATTAGTTGCACCGGGGCCAGAAGTACCAAAACAAACACCAACCTTACCAGTAGCGCGGGCGTAACCATCAGCCGCATGGGCTGCACCCTGTTCGTGTCTGACTAGGATATGCTTAACACCACTACCACTAGCTTCATCTTTATATAAATCATCGTAAATAGGTAAAATAGCGCCACCCGGATAACCGAAAATATATTCAACCCCATGTCGTTTAAGGCTGTCAATTAACGCAAAACCGCCCGAAGCACGTTTAGGGATATTTGATTCAGGAATAGAAACTTGAGAAGAAGTAGATACTTGTGGAACAGTGATTTGGGATGGAGTTGACACGGCAAACCTCAGTGATTGGCTAATTTGACGTAAAAACGCAAATAAAATTTTGTAGTTAAAACTTCATTCTAATACTCTACTCAAAATTTTCCCTCTAAATCAAGGAATTGCGAATTGGGCATAGGGAATAGTTAGGAGTTAGGAGTTAGGAGTTAGGAATTAGGAGTTAAGAATTTAAATTGTCTTTTTGTCCCCTTGTCCCCTTGTCCCCCCATCCCCTCATTTCCCCTTAATACAGCCCCTTAACCCATTCCCATTCTCTGGTTAATCCTTCTCTTAAGCCTACAGAAGGTTCATAGCCTAGAATTTGCTTGGCTTTAGAAACATCCGCAGCTGTATGACGTGCATCTCCCATTGCTTTTTCAATATGGTTTCTCTTGATGGGTTTGCCAACAATTTCTTCCATTGTTTCGAGAACTTCTTTTAAAACTACCCGACTACCACCACCGATATTGAAAATTTCTCCCACAGCAGCTTCTACAGTCGCTGCGGCCAAATTAGCTGCAACAGCATCGCTCACAAAGGTAAAATCGCGGGTTTGTAATCCATCACCGTAAACAGGAATCGCTTCATCTTGGATCACAGCTTTATAGAATTTGTGAAATGCCATATCCGGACGCTGACGGGGGCCGTAAACTGTAAAGTAACGTAGCGCGACGAAAGGAACGTCAAAGTTTTTGTGATAAAGTCCGCACAATCTTTCAGCGGCTAACTTTGTGATTCCATAAGGTGAAACTGGTTTGGGACAAACTAATTCGCTAGTTGGTAAAGTTTCCGCATCACCGTACACGCTTGATGTCGAAGCGTAAACCAACCTTTGCAAATTTTTCGCGTCTTTGGCTGCTTCGAGTAAAACTTGAGTAGCGCTAATATTGCGTTCCGTGTAAAAACGAAAACCTTGTCCCCAACTTGCCCTAACCCCAGCTTGTGCTGCTTGATGGTAAATAACGTCAATATCCTGTAATAGCGATCGCCAATCTAAAGACTGAATATCTCCTTCAATCAATTTAAAGTTGCTATAGCTTTGCAAAGATGTAACATTTTTACGTTTGAATGCAGGGTCGTAGTAATCGTTGAATTCATCAATACCAATTACTTCTTCTCCCTTTTTTAGCAATGTTTCGGCTAAATGAGAACCAATAAATCCCGCCGCACCAGTAACAATATTTTTAGTCATGTTTCTTGTTATTTAGATATTTTCTTAACTCAGTATTCACAGGTTAATCCGTATAGACGGGTAGTTGCCACAAACTATTAAAAGTATTTTTACATATATTAACTTTGAAACAATTAGTTGATATTTTTTATTTATCATGCTAAATAATTGTAAAAAAAAACTCAGTATTTATATTGATAAAAAGTTAATTTATTTCCATACTTTTACTAACTAACCTAATTTATTCGGAAAAAACTACCGTATAAATGCCGATGATTTTTGAAGACAAAGAGAATATTGGATGGGGAGACAAGGAGACAAGGAGAAAGATTTCTAATCCAAAATCTAAAATCCCAACTCCTAATCCAAAATCTAAAATCTAAAATCCAAAATCCTATAACTCCCAATCCAAAATCCAAAATCTAAAATCCAAAATTTCAACCTGGATAAGTATTAAAATTGGTGAAAAAATAAAGCGCATCATTAAGGGACTTCGAGGAATAAGAGTGAAAATTTTAGTTGTAGGTAGTGGAGGAAGAGAACACGCTTTGGCTTGGAAACTTCTTCAATCAAGTCAAGTTGAACAAGTTTTCTGCGTACCGGGAAATGGTGGTACGGCTAGTTTGAATCGCTGTCAAAATCTCTCCAAGTCGGTGGATGATTTTGAAGGGATAAGTAATTTTGCGTTGCAAGAGGGGATCGATCTCGTCGTAATTGGTCCCGAAGTGCCTTTAGCGCAAGGAATTACAGATTATTTACAATCTCAAGGATTAAAGGTATTTGGTCCCAATAAAGCCGGAGCGCAAATAGAAGCAAGCAAAGTATGGGCAAAAACCCTGATGCAGGAAGCGAATATTCCGACTGCTAATAGTGCGGTATTCAACCGGGCAGCACCGGCAAAAAGCTACATCAAAAGCCACGGAGTACCTATTGTTATCAAGGCTGACGGTTTGGCTGCGGGTAAAGGCGTTACGGTGGCAACAACGCTAAATCAAGCCGTGGAGGCAGTCGATGCAATTTTTCGCGGTCAGTTCGGTCGTGCCGGGGAATTTGTAGTTATTGAAGAGTGCTTGACCGGACAGGAAGTATCGGTTTTAGCATTAACAGATGGTTTAACCATAAGACCTTTATTACCAGCCCAAGACCATAAACGCATCGGTGAAGGTGATACGGGAGAAAATACAGGTGGGATGGGAGCCTACGCACCAACACCAATTGCTACTGTTAATTTAATGGAACGAGTCCAAAAACAAGTTCTAAATAGAACTATAAATGCGTTAAGAGCTAAGAAAATTGATTATCGAGGCATACTTTATGCTGGTTTGATGATAAATCCCAACGGTGAATTCAAGGTTTTAGAATTTAACTGTCGTTTTGGCGACCCGGAAACCCAAGTAATATTACCATTATTAGAAACGCCATTAGAAGAATTAATGCTTGCCTGCGTCGAGCAGCGTTTAGAACAAATGCCCCCCATAGCTTGGAAACAAGGAGCCTGTGCTACCGTAGTTGCTGCTTCTGGAGGATATCCTGGAACCTACGAAAAAGGTAAAGTTATTACAGGTATCGCCGCAGCCCAAGCAGCAGGAGCAAACGTATTTCATGCCGGGACGACCTTAAACCAACAATTAATTACAGATGGAGGTAGAGTTTTGAATGTAACGGGTATCGGAGAAAACTTCGAGCAAGCATTACGATTAGCATACGCCGGTATTGAACAAATTGATTTTGAAGGAATGTATTATCGGCGAGATATCGGACATGGAATTTTAGATTTTAGATTTTAGATTTTGGATTAAAAGAGTTA